>CANPPW010000019.1 GCA_947576095.1 uncultured Mycoplasmatota bacterium
TAAACAAAGGATTTGAGAGATTTTACTTTCTAAAAAGTGTTTAAGTTAAGATTTTAACATAATCACATGGTAAAGTCAAACTTTAATGTGAACAATAGTACATCCATGATTCATATTTAATTGCTTAAAATCTAGAACATCACAGTGACGTTTTAAAACTTCCATAGTTGTTTTGTAAAGAATGCCACTACCAACTCCATGAATAATTAATATAAAAGATTGTTTTTGCTTTTTACTATCGCAAATAAAGTCACGAATCATAAGCTGTGCTGTCACCCTATCAAGACCATGTAAATCTATTTTAGGAAGAGAATCTGGAAAAATAATACTATTTAAATTGTGGAACATAATCATGTACCTCTTCTCTTGTGGGAATCGAATAGCGACTACCTATTTTTTGTGTAGATAAGACTCCTGCTACATTAGCCCCTTTTAAAATCAATTCCATTGGATATTTTTTAGATAATCCATAAACAAATGCTCCATGGAAAATATCACCTGCTCCTGTAGAATCGATAGCTTTCACAAAAATAGATGGCATTCTGAAAAGTTGGTTTTCCTCTTTATAAAGACATCCCCACTGTTCAAGTGTAATGACAATATGATTTGAAAATTTTTGTTGCATTTTCAAATACAGTTGTTCCAATGTACACATATCATCAAAATTCACCTTTATTCCTGTTACCTGTTCTGCAAAATCTCTTGAACAAACAAGATAATCACATAAAGAAGCTAAATCGAGAACTTCATCCGTCACACGACTTGCATCGATTACTGTAATTGCTTCTCTATAGGTTTCTACTAAATACTTTGAAAATTCATATTCCTGTCCATCCATTAAAATAATATCTGGAACAAAATCAATGGTTATTTTTTTCATTTGTTTCTCATATCTAGTGGTTAGTATAGTTCTAGTACCACTTTCTATATTAGCAATTACATACCCTATTGGTGTCTCATAATCATCATTCATTTCTAAATAATTGGTACATACTGAAGCCTCATCCAATTCTTTTTTGATACAGCTTCCCTCTTTATCAGAACCAACTACACCAAAAAAAGTAACATCACAACCCCACTTTCCAAGCAAATATGCGGCTGTACAGGCAGGTCCTCCACCACATTCTACTCTATCTGAAATTCTAATTTTAGTGTTCTCGATAGGAAATCCATCTAGAGGAAGTGTTACATCATAAGAAGCATGCCCAATACAAACAATTTTTATTTTCTCGTGATTCACTTTTTCACCCTCTTTTGATATATTATAACATCTTTTACTCAAAATAACATTTTTAATTTTGTAAGAAAGGTATATAGAACTGAAAAGAAAATGTTCTTATTTATAATATTATCTTTTCAATCTCCCCATTCCTATTTTTATCTCCTTGCCACTTATTAAATACTCTTTTATCCTCGCTTGTAATGAAGTTTTTGTACTTAAATCTTGATAGTTTGTTATTTTCATATCTCCATAAACAAAGTTTAAAATATCCTCTAAGCAGTTTGTACCTTCGACAACATCAAACAATTCATAAAATTTATAAATATTGGAACTTTCGTCAACAATTTTATGGATTTGTTTACTTAATAACCAGGAATTACAATAATAATTATAATCTGTAATATGAAAATACCTATTTATATATTCTTTCGATTCTGTTATTGATTTTTCTATAAAAGAAATATCAAATAAACAATTCCTTGGAATATGAATTTTAATTGTTTTCTCATCATAATATTCAAATTGTAAACTACCAATTTCAATTAATTTACAATTAATAAAATAAGCACCCCATATCATTTGAGATATTCTAATTCCATTATACTTTCTAAAAAAAATATCATTTACCAAAGTTTCTTTAACCCTGGTTTTATGAATCATAATTTGCTCAGAATTAAATCCTCTTTTTTTCATATTTTGACTATGATATTTGAACCCACTCAAAAGTAAAATATTAGTAATAAAAGGATGAACAGTCTCCATAAATAAATCATCTACTCTTTTATAATTCCATAATTCTCTTAATTTATTTTCTTTATCAACAAATAAAATATTATGATAAAAATTAAATCGTTTTAATATTTCCTTATGCTCATTAATAAAATTTAAGCACTTCCTACATTGATTTACATAATCTATATCTTTAATATTATAATATTCTAATGCTTGCATTATCATTGAATTTTTCATAATGTTATCATTCTCCTTTAAAATCATTATAACATCTTTTCGATAACCATATGAATAAAAAAGATATGCTTTTTATTTACATATCTCAATATAAGAAAGCAAAATATAATTTATTATTCTGTTTTATCATTTTACTGATGACAAACAAATCTCTACATATTAATGCAAATATAATTTTTTATGAAAATTTTCAACCTGCTCTTTTTGTTCAGTATTAAATTGATCAAATGAAATTTTTGTACCTCTCACTAAAGGAATTATCATCTGATTTTCATCAAATAGTAAAACAGGAAGCTCTGCATAAGGAAAAATCTTCATACTATATCTATGATTTATTAGCTTCTCATAATTATATTTAGAAATAAATTCAGTTATTTCATAAAATTGTTGATCTTCTCCAATTCCTATCATCATTTTATAAATGATATCATCTTCCATCATTTTATTTTTTCCCTTTTGTAGAATTTGCCAATATTCAAAATCCCACACATGATTTATCCTTCCCATAAGTCCTCCATCTTGTTTATATCATTCTTATTTCGCTAAAACGTATACTTTATTACAGCATCTTCTCTTCTTCATTACATAAATTCAAGTTTTTTTATTTTTGGTTTATTTTGCTTTTCTACTTTTTCTAAATTTTTGCTTACTTTTTTGATTTCTCTTGTTCTAGATTCAATCATCTTCTCTAGTTGATTCATCTCCTTTAATAAAGAATCAATCTCAGGCGTATGCTGGCAGTTTGTGACCGCTAAAAACTCTTTTTTTAATTCTGAAACTTGTCTTAGGGAATCTTCACAAATCAGTCTTGTATGCTCGGCTTCACTTTTCGATTTTCTAATTTTATTTGCAACATTTTGATATTCAATATAAGGCAAATGAACTTCTCCAATAGCATTACGCATATTACGAATATTATTGTTTACCAAAATGGCACTTGTTAATAAGCCTATCCTTTTATTTTTAAAAATGGCTAAAGGAAATAAGGAAAAAGCTATTTTTATAGTTTTATTTAAAAAATTCTTGATTCCACCTATAAAACCTATTTGTTTTTGTGAATCTTGTAATTGTAAAATCTTTTTCTTAAATTTTTTTAATTCTTTTTTCTGTTTTTTGATATGATTTAAAATGAATACTTCCATAAGAAGAATTTCTGATAAATCCTCTTCCGTTCTCTTTATCATCTTATTTTTTCTTGTCTGCTCTTCTATTTTAGAAAGTGCTAATGTTTGAGCAGATGAACGAATATCCATATTTTTAGTATCTGGTTTCGTTTGTTCTAATCGATCCAGATATTTTTGTAAAAGTATAGGATCATCTGTTTTCTCTATTTTCTGTATTAATTCTTGAACTTTTATTTTTCCTAAAACGGTTTGAACCTGTATATTGTCTTTTTTAGGAAGAAAAACTCCTTTTTTAGTAGTCACCACTCTTTTTTCTTCTGCTAAATCAGGGGCAAAAATTTGCATTGTCATCTCTTGTTTTTTAGTAGTAGAGGCATTAATCGTTTTGGGTTTTGACTCTTTTATTAAAGTTGCATTTTTAATAATTTCTTCATTATGTTTTTTGAGTAATTGATTTCCCTTTTGACTTGCTTTTTTTGAAACCTTATTATGATGTTCTTCTACTTCAGATAAAACATCTGTTACACCTACAACGGCTTTCACAACAGATGGTAAGGCCTTTTCATTTTTAGGAATTGTTTCATATTTTTTTCGCTTTTCTTGAATGCCCTTTTCATCTTGCTCAAGTATTTCATTATACAATTGTATCTGATTTAGCGTATGTGCTGTATCTATTTTTTTATCCATTCTATCAAGGTTTTCAGAAAGGTTTTGTAATTCTTTTAAATCTTGTTTACAATGTTTAATTGTTTTAGGATGATTGTATCCAAGTTTATTTTTAGGTTCAAATATACCAAAGAATAAACCTAAAAAGGTCAGAAAGAATGCCTCTTTTCTCGAATAAACTCTAATTCCATTCTTTTTTTGAAAGGCTATAATTTGTTCTCTTTCTTTCTGTTCTGCTTCCTTTTGTTTCCTTCTTTTTTCTAGTATAATTAGCCACCATAGTTTAAGCCTATCTTTTATACTCCCCTTCTCATTCATTTTATCACCACGCTTTTATTGTATCATACTTTATTTTGTAGAGGAATAAAACTTTTTCGTTTTTATAAGACATTTTATGAAAAATTCAATATCACATTACTTCATTTTTCCAAATAAGATCAAAAAAGATGTTTAAAAACTAAACATCAATAATTCTGGCTTCAAAAGAAGTAACATGCCAATACAAACCATAATAATTCCCCCTATTAAATGGGAATATTTATTATACTTATTAGAAAAACCAGTTAATTTACAAGAAAACATAGCAACACTAAATACAATTAAATCATCTAGTAAAAAGAAAAATATATAAAGTAAAATATACCCAAAATACTGAAATTGATTCAAATCATTCATTGCAAGTACCTGTGTAAATAAAAGAGGTAATCCCGCTGAACAAGCAAGTTCAACTAAATTCACTGAAAATGCCAAAGTAATAATTCCTATTAAAGCAAGAATAAGACTTTTCTCAGTTGTAAATTTTTTAATTTTTCTAAAAATCTTTTTTCTTTTCTTTTCATCAACAATATCGCAACCATTTTCCTCTTTCTGAAACACTTTAACAAGATTAATGAGTCCCGCAATAAGGGCAACAAACGCAATAATCACTCGTACAATCATAATAGATCCTACATTCATAGCCACCTTTAGCCAAGATAACATAAAAAGTAAATAAACAAATGCAGAAGATACCAAAAAGGTAATTCCTAAAAGCCACATCCGTTTCCTATTTTTCATCCCAATTAACATACTAATCAAAAATAGCAAAATCCACATAGCACATGGGTTAAATCCATCTACAAGCCCAATTACAACTGCTAATATGGGAATAGATACCCTCTTCGCATCTACCTTTCCAAGGAGTGGGACAATCACTTTATGATCCTTAGGTTTTTCATTTTCCTGCTCTTTTTGTATGTACTTGTTCTGTAACTCATTATAGGCATCTGGATTCATGATAACTTCCTTTACAATATCTTTTTCATCATATGTATAATTTTTTATTTTCTGTTCAATTTGATATCCAATATTATCATTATACCCTGTATATCCAGTTTCTCCAATAACAGTATAAGGAACATATGTATTTTCAGTTCCAAGGGCATTTTTAACACGCCTCATTAAATCGTCATTTTCGTTACTATACCAAGTTTCATACATATGTATCTCTACATGATTATATTTTTGTTTAATCTGATCTATAAATTCCTTTTCAGATTGGCAATGTGGACAACCATTTCCATAAAATAAATATAAATCTATTTTTTCTTCTGCCTTAACAGTTTGAAAACATGTTATGCAAAAAATTAAAAGTAACCATTTCAATAATCTTTTCATACATCCACTCCATACTCTTCCAATATTTTTTTCAGTTCCTTTTCTGTATGTTCTCCTGTAAATCTCGTTAATTCTTTTTCATCTTCCATTAGAATACAAACGGGCAATTTTGTTCCAATTTTAAGTGTTTTACAATATTCTTCATCCATATCATAATCATAATCTTCTATAGTAAGATGAGGATACTCTTTCTCTATTTGTTCCCACCTTTTTTTCATAATCAAACAGGAGGGGCACCAAATGGCACTTATTCTTATTATCTTCATATTTCACCTACTTTACAATAATTCCTAAAATACTAGCGAGGGAAATGGCTCCCCTCTCGTTTGTTATCATTCCTTTTATATCATGACTTTGAATCAGTATACCATCAATGACACTTGAAGAAAAATCAATACCAGAAAGAGGTGTATGTAAAAACTCACATCCAGTAAAATCACAATCCTCTAACAGAATATCTTTAAAAACAACATCATTGAAACATCCGAAAGAGGCATTTGTCCTCTCTATCTCTAACTTTCGAATTCGGCAAACGGAAAAATTACTATAAGTCATAATACTATTTTCTATTTGTACATTCATAATAGATGATTTAGAAAAATTAGTACCTATTAATTTACAATTTTTGAAAATAACATTATGGATTGTACTTTCACTGAAATCAGCATTTGATAAATCACAATTTTCAAATATAACATGTATAAAAGAAAATCCCTCCATACAAACATCACTTAAAATAACATTTTCAAATTTTGAAGTTCTGATTTCTAAAGAGTCTGCAATTGTCTTTATCGTTTGATCTTTTATATAGGCATTTTCGATTGTATCATCTATATTTTTATTAAAATTTTTCTCTTCTAATTCTTCAAAAAAACTTACAACACTTTTTTTCATACAAGTCTCTGATAACATATATCAAAAGCCTTTTTTAAAGAATTTATTTCAGAGGCTTTTGTAAAAGCAGACAAACTAATCCGAATAGAAGAAGAAGCTTTTTTTTCACTACCTGTAAAGGCTAGTACAGCACTAGAGTTAGAAGAAGAAGAACAAGCACTTTGGGTAGATACATATATATCAAACTCCTCAAGAGCATGCTGAAATGTTTCAGGTTTCACACCTATAATACTAATATTTAATATATGAGGCAAACAATGTGAATTATGGTTCACAGAGACATTTTTGTATGAATCAAAAAATCTAATAAGTTCTTCATTTAATTTTTGTACATATAAATAATTTTCTTGTAGGTGTTCGTATGAAAGTCTTAGTGCTTTAGCTAAAGAAGCAATAAGAGGTGCATCTGGTGTTCCACTACGGTACTTGGTAGTACTTTTTCCTCCATGAATAATCGGTTCTAATTCTATTTTCTCTTTTTTGATAAGGGCTCCAATTCCTTTCAACCCATAAATTTTATGACCAGAAAAACTAAGTAAATCAATATTTTCTAATAAAAGAATATCTTTTCCAATACACTGTGTCGCATCTACATGAAAAAAACAAGTAGGATACTCTTTTAAAATCTCGCCTATTTTTTCTACATTTTGACGTAATCCAATTTCACTATTTACAGCAGCTATGCTAATTAAAATGGTATCCTTTCGAATCATCTGTACTAATTTTTCTATATCTACCATTCCCTCTTTATTTAAGGGAACAAAATCGACTTCAAATCCTTCTTTCATCAAATAACCAACAGGCCCATAGATAGAAGAATGCTCGAGCTTAGTTGTAATAATATGTTTTCCTCTATTTTGATATTTTTGACAAATACCTTTAATAGCCAAATTATTAGATTCTGAAGAACCACTTGTATAAATAACTTCTTTTTCCTTAACACCTAATATAGAAGCAATTTGTTTTGTACTCTGTTCTATCAACTGTTTAGCATCTATCCCCAATTTATGTAGAGAATTAGGATTGCCAACAAAATTTTTTGAAACCTTACAAAAAGTATCTAAAACTTCATCCAAAACAGGAGTGGTCGCACTATAGTCTAAATAAATCATGTTATCACCTCATAATATTATATCATATCATTGTACTTATCTTATAACCTTTTAAATTTAAAGTATTTCATTATTTTTATGCTCCAAATTCAATAACTTTTTTTTACGAGTCAATCCCCCAGCATATCCTGTAAGATTTCCATTTTTTCCAATAACACGATGACATGGAATAATAATCGCAATAGGGTTTTTTCCATTACTAAGCCCTACCGCTCTATAAGCTTTAGGATTATTTAGCATTTTAGCGATTTGTTCATAGGTAGATGTTTGGCCATAAGGAATTTTTAAAAGTGCTTTATATACTTTTTTTTGAAAAGGCGTTCCTGTAATTTTAATAGGTATATCAAATTGTTTTCTATCGCCCATCAAATATTCATGAATTTGATTATGTACCTCGCGAATCAACTCAGTTTCCTTTTCTTCAGCAATAACTCTTTTCTTTCCAAAAAAAACTTGAATAACTTGATCATTTTCTGTAACAATCCCCATTTTCCCGAGTGTTGTTTCATAATAATATACATACATACTATACACCTTCTTTCGATCTGGAATTTTATACTTTTATTTTAGCACACTTTTATATCTACATCAAACTTTGCCAATATCATTTTTTCTCTAAAAGAAAAACCTAGATTTCTCTAGGTTGAAACTGCTTCGAAAGCAAAAACAACATTCTAAGGATGTTCTTTGCATTACTATTTCATAAATTGTTCTAAATAGGTTCTTGCTTTATCATAAAATACTGGATAAACATTAACTAAATCTTCCCCATTCATTTCAGTTACAGCTATCTCATTACTTTCCTTAAGAACTTTACATATTTTTAAATCATTTCTATTTTTAATATTAATCATTAAGGCATATTCAATACCATTTATAATTTCAACAGAGGTTACACCATATTCTAATTCATTATCTAAAGTAATTACAATATCTTTTTTAAGCATTTTTGGCTATCTTCTTCTTTTGGCATTTTCTCTAAATTTTTTCTAGTTTCTGATTGTTTTATAACACTACGACTCAATCTAACTGCTTGACTACATAAAGCAAAAGTACCTGTATGCATTCCAAGTAAGAAAAGCATACCATATTCTCGTCCAGCAATTGCAAATCCCATTGTCGTTAAAGCCCCAGCAGTAGCTAAATAACAATAACTTTCTATACCCAACGCCACTTTTTCCTTAACTGTCATTTCTCTTATGTTAGTTATAAAATTTTTCTTTTCTTGATTTTCATTTTTCATTTATAAAACCTCCTCATTAAATATTATATATTAAACTATACATTAAAATAGCAAAAAAACAATAATAGTTTGAATAAAAAAACTTTTAATTTTATAATACTTTCACAAAATAAAAAATCTTGTACCTTTAGAGAAAACAAGACTTTTATTATCATATATGGCGGAGTAGGAGAGATTTGAACTCTCGCGCCAGTTGCCCGACCTACACCCTTAGCAGGGGCGCCTCTTCAGCCTCTTGAGTACTACTCCATAACTACGCCTTACATTTTACAGGATATATAAGTACTTGTCAATATCTTTTCTGCAAGTACATAAAAATCTTGTCATCAAATAAATTATTCCCCATTCATATCCTTTTTTTCAAGAATCTCTAAGCGATTTATTAATATATTAGGAATCGGTAAACCCATTTTACCCCATCTTTTTAAAATAGATATACCTTCATTTGCAACTAAAAAATATAATACTGGTGTACGAATATAACCTGTATCTGATAACATTTTATCTAACATTGTAACCAATATAACCAAAACCAAATATCCTACTTTTTTAATCACACCATTAATACCCACTTGTACATTTAATTTGTTTTCATATTTTGCAAAAAGAAGCTCTGTTACATAACTTAATACCAAAAAAACAAGCAAAGTCTGTAAAGCAATATCAAATTTTCCAAATAAAAAAACAAGTGCAGTTGCTATCCCACTAAAAAAAATACAAAATGTCACTTTTATACCTCCCCTACTATTGTATGAAATATTAAAATTTATATATTCACTGTCAAAAATTACAAAATGCCAAAAAATGATATTATACTACTCATTTAGTTTTTTATTCTAAACAAAAAAACTCTTGAAAAACAAGAGCTTATTTTTTTTATTGGTGACCAGTACGGGATTCGGACCCGTGAATGCTGCCGTGAAAGGGCAGTGTGTTAAGCCACTTCACCAACTGGCCAGATGGCGCCTGATGTAGGACTCGGACCTACGACCCAACGGTTAACAGCCGTTTGCTCTACCAACTGAGCTAATCAGGCATCTCAATTAAGACTATTTCATTATAATATATAACTTTTTAAATTGCAATACTTTTTTACAACTTTTTCATTTTTTAATATATAATTTTAATTATATAATTAAAATATTATGAAATCGCTCCTTTTCAATTTCCATAAAATCACCTTCTCATATATATTTTATGCTATATTAACTATTTTGATTCATCAAAAAAAGCTCTATTAAAATCATTATCTAATTTTAATATGAGCTTCTCTAAGTTGTTTTTCTGATACTTCTGAAGGAGATGACATCATTACATCTTGACCACTTACATTGGGTGGAAAGACTTGTACTTCTCGTAAATTATCCTCTCCTCTCAATAACATTAAAATTCTATCAATTCCAGGAGCCATACCTGCATGTGGTGGTACACCATACTGAAAGGCATCATAAAGAGAGTGGAACTTTTCTTTGAAAGTATCTGTACTATACCCTACCATATCAAATGCTTTTTCTAAAGAAAGAATATCATAATTTCGAACAGCACCGCTAGCCATTTCAAAACCATTACAAACAAAATCATATTGATAAGCTAAAATAGAGTCCATATCATCCTTTTTAAGTGCTGAAAATCCACCTTGAGGCATACTAAAAGGATTATGTCCAAATTCATACTTTCCTTCCTCCTCATTATAGGAAAACATAGGAAAATCATGAATAATACAAAATTCAAAACAATCATCTGCGATTAAATTTAATTTTCTACCAAGATAAGTACGAATCATTCCAGCAAACTTAGCTGCAACCTTCTCTTTTCGATCTGCAATAAAGAATAATACACTCCCTGTTTTCATATTTGCCTTCTCAATCAAATATTTTCTCTGCTCTGAAGATAGAAATTTATCAATAGGTCCTTTAAACGTTCCATCTTCCTCTAGTGTAATATACCCAATTCCTGGCATACCAATACTACTTGCATATGTAACAATATCATGAAACCATGCATTCGATCGATTTTCTAAATGATCTACTAAAATTGCTCTTATCACAGACTTCATGAATGGTTTAAAACTAGTATCTTTTAATCCTTCTGTAACATCTATAATTTCTAATGGATTTCGTAAATCAGGTTTATCTGTCCCATATTTTAGCATTGCATCCTTATAAGAAATTCTTGTAAAAGGTCTTGGTGATACTTTTTTATCTGAAAAATAAGTAAATGTATCATAAAAAATAGTCTCACCAATCTCATATACATCCTCTTCCTCTGCAAAAGCCATTTCAAAATCCAACTGATAAAATTCCAAAGTTCGATCGCTTCTACAATCCTCATCACGAAAACAAGGGGCAATTTGATAATATCTATCAACTCCACCAACCATCAAAAGCTGCTTAAAAATTTGAGGTGCCTGTGGAAGTGCATAAAATTTACCATGAAATTTTCGTGAGGGAACGAGAAAATCTCTTGCACCTTCTGGGGATGAAGCTGTTAAAATAGGCGTTTGAACTTCTGTGAATGATAATTGATCCATCTTGTTTCTTAAATATTTTAACACCTCACTTCGAAAAAGAATCATATCATGTACCTTAGGATTTCGTATATCTAGATATCGATATTTTAAACGGGTTTCTTCATTTACTTCTTTAGAAGAAATAATATCAAAAGGTAAAACATTTTTTGCTTTTCCCAAAACAGTTAAGTCATCTACAACAACCTCCAATGTGCCAGTTTTTAATTTTAAATTATAATCTTCCTTATTTCGCTTTCGTACTCTGCCTCTTACAGTAATTGTTGATTCTTTTGTTAGATGATGAAAAATCATATCATCATTACTTACAAGTTGAATAATTCCTTTTTCATCCCTTAAATCAACAAAAATAACACCTCCATGATCTCTTATATTTTCTATCCAACCAGATAAAAGAACTTCCTTTTCTATATCTTCTTCTGTAATAAGTCCGCAATATTGACTTCTATATTTATTCTTCTTCATATTTTGCTAGCTCCTTTCTAAATAATTCCATTGTAATAGAGGGATTTGCTTTCCCTTTTGTTTTTTTCATAACCTGACCTACTAAAAAATCAAGAATATTCACCTTTCCTTGCAAGTACTGTTCTTTAGCACTCTCATTTTCATTCAAAACCTCTAAAACAAACTTTTCTATTTCATCTACCCCCTCCATTTGCCGAAGATTTTCTTTTTCGACAATGATCACAGGATTTATTTTACTATCAAGTGCGTTATATAAGACTTCCTTCCCTTGTTTAGAAGATATATGCCCCTTTTCAACAAGGTGAATCAAATCTGATAACATCTTTGCATCCACATATATTTGTGTAATATCTATACTGTTTTTATTTAAATATCCCAAAATAATCGTTGTAATCCAATTAGAAGCAACTTTAGGAGAAATTTGATTTGCAATCACATCTTCATAATAATCAGAAACTTCTTTTTCCCTCACAAGAACAGTTGCGTCATAACTAGATAAACCATACTCTTCTATATATTTTTGTTTCCGTTCTCTTGGTAATATAGGAATACTTTTTTTGATTTTATCTAACAACTGTTTACTAATTTTAAATTTAGGTATATTAGGATCGATAAAATATCTATAATCGATAGCATTTTCTTTACTTCTCATATAAATAGTTGTCATACTCTCCTCATCCCATCTACGGGTTTGTTTTGGCATTTGATCATAAGTTCCATTTTCTTTCAATTCGATTTGCCTTTCTATTTCATAACGAATGGCATCCCTAACACCACCAAATGAATTGACATTTTTTATTTCAACTTTTGTTCCCCAATTTTCTTCCACTTCTTCCAGATGAGCATCCATAATAGAAATATTTACATCACATCGTAATTGACCTTTTTTACTATCAGCTTCACTAATACCAGCATATCTGTAAATATTTCTCATAGTCTCTAAAAAAGAAACGGCTTCTTCTGCTGAATGAATATCTGGATATGTAACAAGTTCTAAAAGTGGAACCCCTGATCGGTTATAATCAATTTTAGAATAAGCTCCCATATGATCAATGGATGCTGCATCTTCCTCCAGATGAATGTTATCAATACGTACACATTTCTCTTCTCCATTACAATCAAAAATTAATTTTCCAAAAATACCAACAGGGGCTGGTTTAGTTTCCTGAGTAATCTGATATCCTTTAGGTAAATCTGGATAAAAATAATTTTTTCTTTCAAAATACATATATTCTGGTTGCTTACATCCTAAAATAATACTAGCCATCAATGCTTTGGAAACGGCTTCCTGATTCACTACTGGAAGGGTTCCAGGAAAGCCCATATCTACTGGTCTAATATTGGAATTTGGAATATTACTATAGGTATTTTCAGCAGCAGAAAAAACTTTCGTATTGGTAGTACTAATTTCACAGTGCATTTCAAGACCAATTAAGATTTTATATTTTTCCATTTATTCCACTTCCTTTGCTACTTGATTTTGATAAGGCATTTCCTTTTCCAGAGCATAGGCAATATCTAATACCTTTTCATCCTCATAGACATTTCCTGTAATATTAATAGCTACAGGCATATTTTCTATAAATCCATTAGGAATTGTAATCGAAGGAAATCCTCCAAAATTCCCTATCTGTAAGTGTTCCTCTAAAATCTCTATTCTTTTATCATTTAAAGCATCATTTTCATCAAAATGTTTGGCAGGACCAGTTCCTACAGGCAATATAACCGCATCATATGTTTCAAACAACTTTTTAAATGTATCAACCAAAAGTCGTCTTACTCTTTGGGCATTATGAAAATATCTATCTTTATTTTCTTCTTCTAATACATAAGAACCTATGATAAATCTTCTTTTTATGAGCGACGAAAATCCCTTTGTACGATAATTTTTTATCATATCACGATATTCTTTAGCATCTTCTCTAGGTCCAAAAACAATCCCTGTCAAATTAGCTAAATTAGAGGTCGCTTCTGCACAAGAAATTACTACATAAGTAGATGATAGTGCATTTAAAAGATTATAATCAATGGAAACCTCCTCTATTATCATTCCTAATTGTTTAGCGATTGCAAGCGACTTTCTAAAATTTTTCAAGTGTTCTTTCAAAATAGAAGATGCATTGTTATATAAATGTTCATCACAGATTTCCTTAATATAACAAAGTTTTTTACCCTTCACATCCCCTTTTATAGATTCATATAAGTGTATATGCTCAGAATCCCAAGTTGTCATATCATTTTTATCAAGACCTTTCATTGCATCCACCACAATTGCTGCATCCTTAACACTTCGTGTAAGAACACCAGCATGATCTAAACTAGATGCGAATGGAAAAAGTCCATATCTAGATACCATTCCATAAGTGGGTTTATAGCCAACAACACCACAGTAAGCAGCTGGTTTACGGATAGAATCACCTGTATCAGAACCAAGGGCATAAGGGTAAACCCCTGCTGCAACGGCACAGGCACTGCCAGCAGACGAACCTGCACACATCCTAGTTGGATCCCAAGGATTTCTGACAATACCTGTATGCCCTGTCGTTCCTGTCCCCCCCATACCAAACTCATCTAAAACTGTTTTATTAACAGGTATAGCACCTACTTTTTCTAAATTTTGAACAGCTGTAGCCGTAAAAAAAGGAATATAATCTTTGAGGGTATTACTCGAACCTGTACTTAAAATGCCTTCTGTACTATAGTTATCTTTAATTCCATAAGGAATACCTGATAAAAAATGTTCATTTATATCTGTTTCTTTCGCATCATCTAAAATGGTCACAAATGCATTATATTTTTTGAATACTTCATGAGATTTTTCTAATGATTCAGCAATCAACTGCTTACTAGTTACCTTTTTCTCTATAAGTGCTTTATGAATCTGTTCTATATTTTTATCCATATATGTCATTTTTTCACCACCCTTGGAACTCTTATTTCTCTATCTTCATAATCATCACAATTTTGAAATAACTTCTCAATTTCTATCGCATCTTCCGTTTTATCCTCTCTTAATTCATACAAATAAAAATCTAAACAATGGGTCATCGGTTCTATCTTTTCTAGTCCAGGAATTTTGTTGATTTGATCAATATCAGCATCTATCTTAGCAAACTCATCTAACACCATTTTATTTTCTTCTTTTGTAAGACCAATCCATACTTTGTCAGCATAATGATCTACCATTTCTTTTGTAAATTTTTTCATTGTAACCTCCTTATATAACAAAAAAAGTAATTCAATTCCCAAAAAGGGACGAATTACTTATATCCGCGGTACCACCCTAGTTACTATTTCTAGTCACCTCATTACTTCTTGTTGAAAGCAAATCAATATTAACGGATGATAACCCGGTTTACACTACTATCATTTCGCATAAACAGCTCCAAAGTGTTATTCACTATTTTATGAATTGGTTAGCTCCCACCAGCCCTAACTCGCTTGCAATCATAATAGATAGCTACTTCTCTTTTTCTAAGCTTTTTAATAAAAATAGGTTTACACCTATTTCAATACAATATAAATGGTGGGCCTGAATGGACTTGAACCATCGACCTCACGCTTATCAGGCGTGCGCTCTAACCAGCTGAGCTACAAGCCCATTTATTTGTTTGTCAAAGACTCTTTAAGTATAACTTATTTTATAGCATTTGACAAGTACTTTTTTTATTTTTTTTCTATTTTTTACTTTTTTAATGATAAATAATAGTAATTGATCTAAATAAATAGAATACTATACCTTAATATATGTAATTCACATAGAAAATTTACAAAAAAAGAGACCTATATAACATCCACATGTCACATATGCTCTCTCATATTAAATTTTGAAACACTATCTTTGATTATGTGTTCTCTTTTAAATATTGTAAAGCTGCAAGCGTTGCTGCAGTACCATCACTAACAGCTGTTGTAAGTTGTCTATAAAGCTTACTTCTACAATCTCCTGCTGCAAAAATTCCCTTGATATTGGTTTTACAATCTTCACCTGCCAATATATATTGCTGAGGATCTAAAGTAATTATATTTTTAATATATTTTGTTGCTGGAGTTTGACCAATTGCAACAAAAAGTCCTTCTACATCCAACATTTTTTCTTCTCCATCATCAATGAGTAAAGATTGCAAAGCATCCGTTCCCACTAATTTTTTTATAATTGTATGTAAATGTAATTTGATATTTGGAAAATCTGCCATCTGCTTTTTTAAAAACTGTTCTCCTTTTATTTCATCTGCTCTTACTAAAAGATGTACTTCTTTGCAAATAGGAGCAAGTGCAAGTGCACTTTCAAGAGCACTATTTCCTCCACCTACTACTGCGACCTTTTTATTTTTATAAAAAGCACCATCACAAATTGTACAAAACGATATTCCATTACCAATCAGTTCCTCTTCCCCTTCAAGACCTAATTTTTTATAAGAAGAACCCACAGCTAGAATCACGCATTTTGTTTGATATTCACCTAAATCAGTAATAATCTTGTTCACCTTACCTGGTATAACTTCAATCACCTCTTCTATTTCAATTATGCCACCTAAGGATAAAACCTGTTCATATAGACTATGTGCAAAAGAAGGTCCACTAATTTTTTGAAACCCAGGATAGTTTTCAATAAGTGGGGAAGATGTGATGTTTCCCCCTATTGTTTCCTTTTCAAATAATAATACTTTTTTCCCAGATCTTAATGCATAAATAGCAGCACTAAGTCCCGCAGGACCACACCCAACTATAATGATATCGTACATATTATTTTCTTGTTTCTACGTATTTTTTTATATTAGATACGTTTCCTATCTTTTTAATTTTTCCATTTTCAATTACGATAAGTGTTGGAGCACTTTTTATACCAAATTCTTGAGCCATCAAAACTTCTTCTTCAGCATCTATTTTTTTATAGAAAATTTCCGATTTATTTAATAATGTTTCAGCTACCTTACAATTTGGGCATGTCTTTTTTCCAAATAGAAAAATTCCATCTTCACAATCCTTCATCTCTTTTTGATTTTTTTCTTTAAAACTTTTTTTTGGGTTTCCTTTCAGATGTGACTCATTCAAATCATATGTTTTTCTATTTTTATATTCTTCTGTTTTTCCTGCATTCCAATTCTTTACAGGTCTATAATACCCTGTAATACGGCTATATATTTCTGATTCTTTTCCACACACTGGACAAGTATCATGTTCGCCATTTAAGTAACCATGTGTACTACATACAGAATAAGTTGGTGACATGGTATAGTATGGTAATTTATAATTTTCAGCAATTTTGCGAACCAAACTCGCAGCTGCCTTCCAGTCTGTCAATCTCTCCCCTAAAAAGGCATGAAATACAGTTCCAGATGTATATAAGGTTTGCAGCTCATCTTGCACATCTAGTGCTTCAAAAATATCACTGGTATAATTGACAGGCAAATGAGAACTATTAGTATAATATGGTGTACAATCACAAGTAGATGCTGTAATAATATCTGGATATTTCTCTTTATCGTGTTTAGCAAACCTATATGTAGTAGATTCAGCTGGGGTTGCTTCCAAATTATATAAATCTCCATATTCTTCCTGATAATCAGATAGTTTATTACGCATAAAATGCAAAACCTCTTTAGCAAATTTTTGTGTTTTCTCACTAATCAAATCTGCACGAAGCCATTTGGCATTTAATCCTACTTCATTCATACCAATAAGTCCAATTGTAGAAAAATGATTATTGAAAGTTCCTAAATATTTTTTAGTATATGGATATAAGCCCTCATTTAATAATTTTGTAATGATATTCCTTTTAACTTTTAAAGAGCGTGCTGCAATATCCATCATTTTTTCAAGACGAATATAAAAGTCCTTTTCATCTTTTGCAAGATAAGCGATTCTTGGCAAATTAATAGTTACTACACCAATAGAACCAGTACTTTCTCCACTTCCAAAATATCCGCCTGATTTTTTTCTAAGTTCTCTTAAATCAAGTCGTAACCGACAACACATACTTCTTACATCACTAGGTTGCATATCACTATTTACATAATTTGAAAAATAAGGGGTTCCATATTTAGCTGTCATTTCAAATAAAAGTTTATTATTTTCCGTATCTGACCAATCAAAATCTTTAGTAATAGAATATGTAGGAATAGGATATTGAAATCCCCTACCGTTGGCATCTCCTTCAATCATAATTTCAATAAATGCTTTATTGATCATATCCATTTCTTTTTGACAATCTTTATATTTAAACTTTTGATTTTCTCCACCAACAATCGCATCCAATTCAGCTAAATCCTCTGGAACCTTCCAATCTAATGTAATATTGGTAAACGGAGCTTGTGTTCCCCATCTGCTTGGTGTATTTACACCATAAATAAATGATTGTACACACTGTTTTACATCATAATAAGATAATTGATCTATTTTAACAAAAGGGGCTAAATATGTATCAAAAGAGGAAAAAGCTTGTGCACCTGCCCATTCATTTTGCATAATTCCTAAAAAATTAACCATTTGATTACAAAGTGTTGATAAATGTTTAGCAGGTGATGAAGTGATCTTTCCTGGAATTCCACCAAGTCCCTCTGTAATTAGCTGTTTTAAAGACCATCCCGCACAGTACCCTGTTAACATAGATAAGTCATGCAAATGCAAATCTCCATTTCGATGTGCTTTAGCAATTTCTTCATCATATACTTCACTTAACCAATAATTGGCTGTAATAGCACCAGAATTACTCAGAATAAGTCCTCCCACCGAATAAGTAACGGTAGAGTTTTCCTTCACACGCCAGTCTGTTACATTCACATAACTATTCACAAGTTCCTTATAATCCAAAACTGTTGATTGCATATTTCTCATCTTTTCATGTAATTTACGATATAAAATATAAGATTTTGCTACATCTGTATACCCCGATTTTGATAAAACTTCTTCCACACTATCTTGTATATCTTCTACTTTAATAATTCCATCTTGTAGTTTAGGTTCAAAATTGGCTGTTACTTTAAGCGAAATAAAATCTATTACATCTTCATCATATATTCTATTTTCTGCATCGAAAGCCTTCTTAATAGCCTGTTTTATCTTTTCTAAATCAAAACGAACAATTTTTCCTTCTCTTTTCTTTACTTTATACATTTTTACTCCTCCTTTATAAAGATCTTATTTCCATATTAGGAAATCGTCTTTGCAAAACTGTATTCATAGATTGTAGTTCCTCACGTGTAAATCCATGTAAATTTTTTCTTGGAACATCGTCGCTATCTACAAAATTTTGCAAATAATACTTACTACTTGTTCCAATCATCATGCAAATATTTTCTATATCATGTAACGTATGAAACTCTTTTATAATCGTTGTTCTAAACTCATACTCTACTTTATTTTCCTTTAAAATAGCAATACTCTCTTTTACTTTATCTAAGAAAGTAAATTTACCAGCTGTTACAAAATATTTAGGAAATTCATTTTTTATATCCATGGCTACATAATCTATAAGGGAATCCTCTATTAACTCTCTTAATAAGTTTGGTTGACTACCATTGGTATCTAATTTTATTAAATATCCCATATCTTTTACTTTTCTTATAAACTTTTTTATATCCTTTTGTAAAAGGGGTTCTCCACCACTAATCACAATACCATCTAAAATATTTTTTCTTTTTTCTAAGTAAGATAAAATTTCTTCTTCCTGATAATGACATCCTTTATTTCTTACTGAAATTAAACTAGCATTTTGACAAAAGGGACAATGAAAGTTACACCCAACTGTAAAGATCATACAAGCAACTTTTCCAGGATAATCTAATAAAGTTAGCTTCTGAAATCCATCAATTTTCATGTTTTCCCACCTGCACTTTCAAATATTCTACCTGTTTTAGAAATGCTTGCTTTAAAATTTCAAGTAATTTTTTAGGACTATAGTTTTTAGGTAAATTCACAAACGCTACCATACCTGAAAGATTCTGAAGTTTACTTTGAATTTCTAACCACGTATCCATATCAAGCTTTACTATAGAAAGCATTTTTAAAAAGGATCCATATTCTCTTTTCTTTAATACTTCCAAATCACCATATACGGATTTATCAATGGCTAACATATTTTTACATATATTCCTATCGGTTGTTTCACATAAAATAAAATTTAATTTACTCTCTTTTGTAAATTTCATAATTCTTTCTTTCATAAATTCTAAAATTTCAAAAGCTAGATTGATATCTTTCTTATCTAATGTAGATTTATCTTGAAGAGCACAAATGCATTCACCAAGGCCAACATATCCAATCTCAAAAGCACCATTTCGTAAAACTTTTCTAACTTTTTGACCAGACTCTAATTTTTTAGCATCATATAATACTTCATCTTCAAATAAATATTCATAATTTTCCTTATATTTATTAGCTTGAATTTCAAAACGCTGTAAAAGTTGATTCTTACAAAGTTCCAGAATATCTTCTAATTCTTCATAAAAAGTATCAATTTGGTTGATATGATGCTTCAAACCCAATCTTGCTAAATTAATGGAAGATGTGGAAATCAGAATTCTACCTACTGATGTTTTTATATCACCATTTACATTGTCATAAATAAAAGCACCATTCGAAAAAACTTCTTTTTGCATGCTTTCTTCTTTATCTAGATACAAACAAGTAATATTTTTTCCTTGAATAATCAAATCTCTAACATACTCTATATTGATAGATTCATCATTCATTTTATAAACAGTCACTACTTGTTTTAGAAAAGGCAAAGTAGATAATCCCTTCAAATATATATTTTGTATAAATATACTATCCTTTGTTACCCCAGAACCTATACTAATAGATATCATTTTATGATTCATTGCAACTTTCATATTTTCTAATTTTACAAGTAATTTCGTAAACTGATCATAAAGGGATTGTTCAACAATTTGATGTGTTTGCTTGTAAGCAAATTTACATAAATGTGCAACATGAGAATTTTGTTTATACATATGATCATCCCAATCAGATTCCACTGAACTTTTTTCCTGAATCCAATTTTCCAGCTTCTTAATTTGTATAAAATCATAAAAACCTTCTAATTTTAAATATTGTAACAATAATTCTTTATAAATTCTCTTAAATTCAATCAGTAAAACAGGTTCATAAAGCTTATCTATTGAACAAATGGTATGCTCCCCATATTGTTCCATTTTATAATGAAAAACCTTATCAATAAGCTGATCTGTATAAGAAGGCAAAGTAGAAGCATTTAACTTTTGAAAATCCAAATGAGAAGAAGATGTAGTAGCCAGTGCATAACTTTCAAAATCTCCAATACCTATAACTCCCTCTTCTTGCGCCCTTACATATTTTGACTCTAATAGATATGCATTGGTAAACTCTGTCGATATTTTTTTTCCAAAATGAAACATCAAATCAGAAGATTTTTCTGCTGTACTATTTTTTACAGTTAAACCAATTTTTTCAATGGCCTTTACAAATTTGTGCTGTTGTTTCATAGAAAACACTTCTCTTGATGCAGCCCTTCGAAGACGATATTCATTAAAAGATAAATATACATCATGAAAAGCTTTTTTTTGTAATATTTTCTCGATCACATCCTGTATATCTTCCACATTAATTGTTTTTCTTCCTTCATATTCTGTACGAATAAAATCTAAAGCTTCTTTGTAAACTTTATTTACATTCTTTTCGTCATACTGTTCATATACACTATCAAATGCATATTTAATCGCAACCGCTATTTTAGCACCATTAAAAGATACTCTTTGGCCACTTCTTTTTACTACAATTAAATTTTCTATTGTATCTTGATTCATACCATCACTACCTTGTCCTCATTATAGCAATGCAGCAAAAATAAATCAATGTTTTTTTTTAATAAATTTTATATTTTTTTAATTTCATCTTTTATACATTTTTTATTTTTTTTGAAAAAAAACATTAGAATCTGATATTTTTCAATGTCCTTAATACAAAATATTTTCCTATTTGTTTAATGCTGTTCAAAAATAAATTGACATAAATATACAAAAACATTTTTACCTAAAGCATCACTTAAAATTTTTATAAAGAAATTAAAAAAAAAGAATAAATAAAGAATAGCAATATCTATTTTTCCATAAGAATATAAATTCAAATTACAAAAAAACCTTTGAAAACAAAGGCTTATTTTTTTAATGGTGTCCCCTCAGGGGATCGAACCCTGGACTTACAGATTAAGAGTCTGCCACTCTACCAGCTGAGTTAAGGAGACATTTCATATTTATATAATTTATTATAACACATATATCATCATTTTAAAAGATATATTTCTATTTTTTTATAAATATTTGACTCCCCCTTATAGATGTATACCTTTTTCAAGTGAAAAAGCCAGATGTTTATATTCTGACTTTTACCAAAAATTTATTTTAATATTTTATTTTTATTATTATTATTTAATTCTTCTTGATATTCATATAATTCTCGATAATTAACTATTTTTACTTCATCCAAAATTCCCAAATCAGAAATTTTTGAAAGTGCTACATCAACATTTCCAACAGTAGATGCTATTACATTTTCACAGTCACTACCTACACCCATCTGCTTGTAAGCAACAAGTTCTTCTTTAAAATAAATCGCAACACTTGATAAAACATCTCCCTTTTCAAGTTGCCTTGCTACATCATTAGCAGCAGGACCTAAAAGATCTCTTTTCGCAGTCATAGAAGAATAAACGATTGTATAAAATCCCCCAGCACAAGCCTTCACTTCTTCTATTGTAAACGAACAATCAAAATTAGAATCATTAAACCATGCAATACCATACCCATTAAAACAAGAAGGCCATATAATTCTCAAGTTTTGGCGATAGTAAGCAGGTGTCATATTATTAAAATCTGTTGTCCCATACTCCTGTTTCTCCACTACTTTTACTAAATTTATATTTCGAGTAGTATCACTAAAATCATATTTCTGACTTTCTAAACCATCTGTATTGATTACATAAGAATATAAACCAGCATCAGTATCTAAAGAGGAAGTAGACTCAACTAAAAAGCCTATTTCACTCTCTTTTTCATTTCTATCTTTTTGACACCCTACCACAGGAAGTACTATACTCGTAGCAAGTGCTAATGCGATCATTCTTTTTCTAATTTTTTTAAAACATTTGTTTTATTTTCCATTATTTTCACCCCTTCGCGAATAAATATAATAGCACATTTTTTTTAATGTCAATATTTTTTTAAAATGTGTGTTTATAAACCCATTTTTTTATACATCATATAATGGTGATCAAATGAAAACAAAATCTATATGGGAGACAACTATTTCTCTTCCAGAAGAAAAAAAAGAACTACCACAAACAAAAACAGACATATTAATTATAGGATCTGGCATAGCAGGTATCAGCACAGCCTTCCATCTAAAAGATTGTAAAAAAAAGATTATGGTAATAGATAAAGGCAGAATCGCTATGGGAGTAACAAGCAAAACAACTGGAAAATTAACCTATTTGCAAGGAACATGCTACCAAAAAATTAAAACAATGTATGATTTAGATACCAGTTATTTATATTTAAATTCACAAAAAGAATCTATTCAAATTGTAAAAGATACTATCTCAAAATACAATATTGCATGCGATTTGGAAAAAGTAGACTCATATATTTTTGCCAATCAACAAAACGAAATTAAAAAAATAAAAAAAGAAGAAGAAATTTTAAAAAAGATGAATATTTCTTATCAAAAATGTACAACACTTCCCAATCAATATCCATGTAAATATGGAATCTATGTATCAGATACATATGTCTTCCATCCTTTAAAATATTTACTTTCCTTAATGGATATCTGCAAAAAAAAAGGTATTACATTTTATGAAAATGTATGTGCAACAAATATAAGAAAAAAGAAAAACCTTTATATGGTTGAAACTTCACAGGGCACTATTGAAGCAAATACAGTTGTAATATGTACACATTATCCTTTTTTTATAAAACCATGTTTTATTCCTTTTAAGACACATATTGAAAGGTCTTATGTAGTAGCAAGTCAAATTATAAAACCAAAATCATTTAGTGCGATTTTGCCAAAGAACCCTTCTTACTCTATGCGTTATTATCAAAATTATTTCATTTATGGTGGAGAAAGTCATGATATGTCTCATCAAATCGATTATCAAAAAAATTATGAAAAACTCCAACAACAATATAAAAAATATTTCACATCCAATATCGATTATATGTGGTGTACACACGATATTTTAACGGAGGATCATATTCCATATATTGGAAGAGCCAGTAAACAGGAAAAAAATTTATTCATAGCTACAGGTTTTAATAAATGGGGCATGACAAATGGAACTTTAGCAGGAAAAGTTCTATCTGATCTGATTTTAAAAGAGAAAAATGAATATACACAATTACTAGCACCTTATCGTTCTTATACTGTTCAAAGAATCCTTGTTCTTTTCAAAAATGCTACAAATACAGGAAAAATTTTTATGAGAACCAAACTGGATAGGAACCCTTCTTTCTATACAGAAAATATCAGTGTCTTTAAAAAAGATGGGATTTACTATGGAAAATATATAGATAAAAATGGAAAAAGCCATATTGTGTATAATAAATGTCCTCATATGGGATGCTCTCTTATTTTTAATAAAAAAGATATCACTTGGGACTGCCCTTGCCATGGTTCTAGATTTGATATTGATGGTGATATTATAGAAGGACCAAGCACTTATTCAATCAAAATAAAAAAATAACTATAATGAACTGAACCCCAAAAATTGGCCAGTTTATTATTAGTTTCTAATTAGGGGATTGTAACCTGTAATTCACAGGAGACAATCCTTTTAATTTTACTTTAATTCTATCATAATTATAGTAATTAATATAGTCATCT
>CANPPW010000020.1 GCA_947576095.1 uncultured Mycoplasmatota bacterium
CATCAATTATTTTATTACATTTCTTTAATTCTTTTTCAGTATCCTGATACAAATAAGGTTTATAAGTATTATCAATTAATAAAAAGAAATCTAACATATCATCTAAAAAATTAATCATTTGTTTTTCGATTTTCTTTTCACTAACTCTAGTTTTACAATTAGCACATTGATAATAGCAATGCTTTTCTCCTGTATGACTTTTACTAGAACAACCACCCATTATAGTACCACACTTTGGACATTTGATACTTTGCATAAAAATGTAAGTCTGTTTTCTTTTATAGTTTTTAAGATTCTTTTGTTTTTGTATTTGAGCTATATTAAATACTTCTTCTTCAATAATTGCTGGAGCAACTCCAATAAACTTTTGCCATTCTTCATCACTAACTGTTTTCCTATGAACATAATTACCAATATAAATTTCATTGGATAGTATTCTATCAACTATAGTAGGAATCCATTTTCTATTTAATGCTTTTTCTTCATTTAATAATTTAGTGATAGCATTAGCTGCGACACCTTTAATATATAAATCAAATATCCTTCTAATAACTTCACTCTCAATATCATTTACAACTAATTTTTTATCAGCTTTATCATATCCAATAGGTGGTCGTCCTACAAAATGACCTTTTTTCACAGCTCCGACCATACCAAATTTAGTTCTCTCACTTGTTCTTTCAATTTCTAATTGAGCCAGAATAGTAAGCATTCTAATAAAAAACTTACCATTAGCAGTAGATGTATTAATATCTTCACACATACTTTCTAAACTACAATTATTTTCTTCTAAAAAGGTACATATCTCTTCTAAATCTTTGATAGAACGAGTAAGTCTATCTAACTTATAAACAATAATCTTGTTTATCTTTCCATCTTTAATATCTTGAATCATTTCTTGAAAAGCAGGTCGATTCATATTTTTAGCACTTATTCCTGCATCTTCATACACCTTATACACTTCATAATTCTTGTAATCACATAGTTTCAACATTCTTTCTTTTTGTTCATCTAAACTATGACCATTCCTAAATTGATCTTCTGTTGAAACTCTAGGGTAAAGTCCTACTACATACTTTTTGTCATCCATATTTTTTCTCCTTTCATATAATTTTTAACGACAAAAAAACAAGGAAAAATTTCCCTTGTGTTAAGAACTTCAAAATAATTCAAATATACGATTATCTAGAATTTTCGTATATTACCATAATACCACATTTTTTTAGGACATGCAACGGACACGATTTGATAATTATATCTAAAAGCAGCTGTTTATCCCTTATAAATAAAGGGAAAAAACAAATTTTAATTTTTTTATTTAATAGTTTAAAAACAGCACTATTATCAAATTTTTTTAAAGTAGATTGCTACACATCCATATTTTGCTACTTCTTCATTTGTATAGTATGGTGTATCATCCACAACAGCTTGTGGACTATCATATCTATCTTTAAAATCTTTTTCAAAAGTAGCAGAATACATTTCCAATAAAGTTTTATAATATTTTAAATCAGTTACTAATACTTTGATTATCTCTTTCTCTAATGGTCGCTTATAAAAAGTAATTGTATCACCAATTTGTATTTGTTGATGCTTCTCATCATTTAACCTATATTCAATATCTTTAATATCATTTGCAATCATATCAAAAGGTTCTTCATTTAATCTCATATCATGATTTCTCATAAATAATCACTCCTTATGACAATTATACCATTAATTTGATATTTCTTCTAACAATGTATTTATAATTTTAGTTAGCTCGGTTATTGTAATAGTAGCTGATAAGTCTTCATTATATAGATTTGAATCATTATCATAACAAAGTAAAACTATTTTTTGAGTATTATTACTAATGATAATCTTATGTGGTTCATTTAATCCTAAATTAGGGTGATTAAAAACAATATTTTTTTCCTGCAATATATTCTATATTTAGTTTGGTAATATTTTTAATTCTTAATATCTTATTTTTTATACACAAAGGAAATTCCAAAAATTCTATGGACACATTCATTTTATATAATCACCACCTTTGCAAAGAAAAAAGTCCATAATATCAAGTATTACGAACTTTTACTAAGTTTTAAGCACAAAGGTGTGCGTAAAATTCAATATGGGGCGAGATAAGGGAATCGAACCCTTGAATAATGGAACCACAATCCACCGTGTTAACCACTTCACCAATCTCGCCATATAAATACATTACTATTCTAGCAATTTTTAGAGAATTTGACAAGTCTTTTATAAAATTTTTCAAACATAATTTATAAAATATAAGTAATAATGGATAAATATCACGTATTATAGGCATTTGCCTATGCAAAATAAAAACAAACCCATATAATTTATCGAGGAGGCAAAAAATGAATAATTACTATAATTATCAAAATTATTTAAATCAGGCAGCAAAGAAAATGAATCCACCAACAGATAATATGAATTCTTTAAAAAATGAAGGTATAGTAAATCAGAATCAAATGAATATGGGGCAAATGAACAAAAAAATATATGAACCCTATGAAGGGTTTATAAAAGGTTCTATGTTTCCTGAATTATATAAACCATACAAAATAGCAAATCCATATGAAATTAAACCTATGAATGAGCAAGCTGAATTGCTTACATATATTGATGCACTTGGATTTGCTATGATTGATTTAAACTTATATTTAGATCTTTATCCAAATGATAGAAATATGATTGAGAGATATAATCAATATAGAATGCAGAAAGAAGAATTTATGAAACAGTATGAAAGTAAATTTGGTCCATTAGTTACTACAAGTGATGCTTTAAAAAATTATCCATGGGCATGGGATAATAGACCTTGGCCTTGGGAAAATAAATAAGGAGGTTTAAAGAAATGTTTTTATACGAGAAAAAATTAGAATATCCAATTAATATCAGAAAAAAGGATTTAAATATGGCAAAAAATCTGCTTGCCCAATATGGTGGTTGTGATAGTGAACTTGCGGCATCACTTAGATATTTAAACCAAAGATATACAATGCCAGATGCGAAGGGCATGGCTCTTTTAACAGATATAGGAACAGAGGAACTTGCTCATGTAGAGATGATTTCTACTATGATTGCTCAATTAATGGAAGGAGCAACCATCGAAGAACTTTCAAAAGCTGGATTAAACGGTCATTATACAATGCATGATAGAGGACTTTTTCCGACGGATCCTAATGGAGTACCATTTACTACTGCATATATAGAAACAACAGGGGATTGGCGAGCTGATCTTGAAAGTGATATGGCTGCGGAACAAAGAGCGCGTGCAACTTATGAGCATCTTATGAATGAAACAAATGATCCAGATGTTTTAGCTCCTCTTGCCTTTTTAAGACAAAGAGAAAATGTACATTATGCAAGATTTAAAGAATTAAGAGATTACTATATGAATAAAAATCAACCTAATGTGGATTAGTATGTAAAATATCAGTGAAATGATTTCCTGATATTTTATTTTGGAATTAAAAGGAAAGCTTGATAGATGTAACCAACAATAATTGTTAGTGATTCTTGCATTTTACAAAGGAAAGTGATATTATAACGGGGAATTAAAAGGAGTGGAAAAAGATGGTAATACATCTCTTAAAAAATGTTTTAATGCAAGAGTTTGGAATTTTTTTTTACAGTAAACTTTATGCTTCTACCTCAGAAAGTATTACAGTGAGAGTACTTTATATAGGATATATACTTCACTCAAAAATAAAAATTAGATGGGATTATATATTGTGCAAAAATTAAAAAGTAAAATAAAACAGGAATATATGCTTGGTTTAGGTATTGTAACTATCATTTTTGGTCTTTTTTTATTTTCCTTTAACTATATCAGTATTAAAATAAATTATGCATATGATTATATGAATATCCAACTTTTAAAAAATGAACAACCTAAGCAATATCCTTCAATAAAACAGGAGATTCATATTTCTGATTCTGATAATGCAACTTTAACCAATCCAGATGTCACTCCAACTCCTACAAGTGAAAATAAAATAAATAATAGTTACTATATAGGAACCCTTGAAATTCCTAAAATTTCATTTAAGAGAGGATTTGTTAGTAAAACATCAAAATTTAATGATGTTAATAAAAATATTACCATTTTAGAATCATCTAATTATCCAGATCAAAAAAAGGGGAATTTTATTATAGCAGCGCATTCTGGTAATAGTAAAATTGCCTATTTTGCTAATCTATATAAACTAGCAGAAAATGATATAGCTATTGTCTTCTATAAAAATAAAAAATACACATACCAGATTGTAAATATATATACACAGCCTAAGATAGGAAAAGTTACTATTTACAGAAATAGAGAAAAAGACGTATTAACACTAATTACCTGTACAAAGGATGATAGTAAGAGTCAAACAATTTATATTGCTGAAAAAATAAAAGAAGAAAATGTATAAAAGGGGTGCGAGGTATGATTCAGCCATCACTAATAGAAATAGGGAAAAACTTTATAAATGTAATATCATCTTCTATTATATATATTTTTATATTGATCTTATTGATAATTTTATCAATTTATTTATATAAACAAATTCAGAAAGATATAAAGAAAGCTAAAAAAATCAGTCTATTATCTTTTGTCATTGTACTATTTTTTTTCTTTTTATTTCATTATCATCATTTTTTTGATATATTTGATAAGTTTATAGAAAAGACTTTTGTTATCATCTGCTTTCCAGATATTTTTCTTTATATATTAGCACTTATTATTGTTAATATAGTTACCTTTAATTCCATTTTTAATTTTAATACATCAAGGCTAATTCGGATAATTTATATTGCCCATTATGCTCATTTCCATTTTATTACTTTTTTATTACAAGATATAATTGTTCGAGAAAAAATAGATATATATTCTATTTTATCGATTTATGCAAATCAAACTATTTTAAATCTTGTTACATGGAATAGTTTGATTTTTCTACTTTTTTTAATTGTTGTTTTTGTAGAAAAATTTACAAGAAAAATCATAGTTTTACAAAATACTGATGTAGAAAAAATGAATCCAATAGATGATAATGTTTGTATAGTGGAAAATTGCCAAGAATATGAAAATAATACTCAAATAAATTCGGAGATGGAAAAAAAGAAAAATTTATCTATTGATGAGTATAAAAAAATCAGGGAATGGCTTATTCAAATGAAGCAATCAAATGAATAATAGATATTATTTTTGTATACATCATTATAAATGACACAGACTATTATTGGTGATAATATGTATTATATAAACTGTTTTTTTGTTTATTCTTTTCTTGGTTTTTTATTTGAAACAGCTGTTTCAAAATTTACAGGAAATGATTTTAATAGTGGTATTTTATTTGGACCTATTACACCCATTTATGGAATTGGTGTTGTTTTAATTATCGTTATTTCTAAGTACTTTTTTCTAAATTTACATTTACCTAGATGGATAGAAACAATTATTGTTTTCTTTATTTTAATTCTAGTACTTACTTTTATAGAATGGTTAGGTGGAATTTTAATAGAAAAATTATTTGGTGTTGTTTTTTGGGATTATAGTCATTTAAAATGGAATTGGGGACCTTATATTTCTTTAGAAATATCTCTCGTTTGGGGTGTTCTTTCCCTTTTGCTTATATATATAATTAAACCTTTTTTAGATTCTGTTGTTACTAAGATACCTGTTTATTTTACTTATATATTTATATTTGTTTTTGTCATAGATGTAGTTGCTACTTATGTAAATAAAAAATTTATGTAATTGATAATGATTTCATAGAAAAAATGTAAAGAATTTGCCAATTCTTTTTTCTTTTAGAAAAATATAAGGTATAATAAAAAAAGAGGTGTAGGGTATGGAAATTGGGGATGTTTATCAATTAGAAATTACTAAATTAGATCATAAAGGTAGAGGTATTGGTAGAATTCATAATAAAATAATATTTGTAAGTGGAGCTTTACCAAAAGAAATCATCTCTGCTAAAATTGTTGTAAATAAGAAAAAGTATGCTGAAGCTGAAATGTTAAAAATCATCAAGAGAAGTGATGAGCGAGTAGAACCCAAATGCCCTTATTTTGAAAAGTGTGGTGGATGTGATTTGTTGCATCTGAAAATAGAGTCACAAAGAGAATTTAAAAGACAAAAGGTAAAAGAATTACTTGATCATTTTACAAATGTAAATTGTTCTTGTGTCAAGCCTATATTATTTTCAGATTCTATTTATTTCTATAGAAATAAGGCTACTTTTAAAGTTAAAGAACAGGTTGGATATTTTGAAAAGAAAAGTTTTCAAATTGTACCTATTGATCAGTGTCAAATTGTAGCGGAAGAAATCAATGATATCTTAAATCAAATGAAACAGCTTCCATTTTTAGATGTTATAACAGAAATTATTATTCGAACTTCTCAAAAAAAAGATACTATGGCAATATTAAAGGTAAATAAATCGATCGATCGGCATGAAGTGAAAAAATGGTTAAAGAATTATGTCAACACACTTTTACTGTATGAAAAAGGAGAATATCAAATTTTATGGGGAAGTGGATATATCATAGATACAATAGGTAATTTTCAATTTAAAATTTCAAAGGATTCCTTTTTTCAAATCAATTCTTTTGCCACGAAACTTTTATATGATAAAGTTTCTGAATATGCAAATTTAAAAGGCACAGAACAGCTTGTAGATTTATATTGTGGAACAGGTACGATAGGAATTTATTTACATAAAAATGTTAAAAGTGTTTTAGGTGTAGAAATTAATAAGAATGCTGTTATGGATGCTAGAGAAAATGCGAATATGAATGGGGTTTCTTCCACTCAATTTCTATGCGGAGATGTAGCAAAATTAAAACAAAAAATTCATGCAGATGTTGTTATTGTAGATCCGCCAAGGGCAGGATTGGACCATGAAGTGGTATCTTTTTTATTACAAACAAAACCAATCAGAATCATTTATGTATCGTGTGACGCTGCAACTCTTGCAAGGGATTTAGAACTTTTATCTACATTTTATAAGACAATGGAAATAACCCCTGTGGATATGTTTCCTAATACGCATCATGTTGAGTGTGTAGCATTGTTATGTTTGAAAGAAACATCATAAAGACTTGTAAAAGAAGAAGAGTAGGTTTAAATGAAGATGATAGCAGTACGTGGTAGTTAAATAATAATAGTATTTTATTTTGTTTCCTTTCTTTTTTTACATTTTTTATGGTAAAATTAGAAAAGATTTATGATAAATATGAACAATGTAGTATAGTGTTTATAACTATGAGAAATATATTCAATTGTTTATATTTCAAAGTATTAGGAGAGTGTTATATGAAAGTATTAAGTTATAATATATATGGTGTGGTAGATACCAAAGATCATATCCCAAAATGGAATGTGAGACAAGATAACTTGAAAAAAATTTTGCATGCATGTTTAGAAGATAATGATATAAAAATTTGTTGCTTCCAGGAGGTAAATCAAAATAATATAAAGCAATTAGAAAAGATTTTAACAAATCATAATTTTGATATATTAAAAAAATTTCCAATGAAAACACAGGGAGATGAACAATATAATATTGTTGCTATAAAAAAATGTATGAAAATGAATTTAAAAGGGATTCATTGTTTACCACATGGAAAAGATCAAATATATCAAAGTATAAATGAACAAACTATTGATTATGGAATGAGTGATTATAGAACTACTATTTTTGTACATGTTGACTATGAGAATAGAGAATATTTAATTGGAAATATTCATACCGATTATATATCAACAGATGGGAAGATAAAGGGCGTGGTTAAAAGGATGGTATTTCTGCCGACTATAAAATGGTGGTAGGAGATATGAATATGGTTTCCCATATGTCAGAAGTTTATAATATTGTAAAACAAAATAATAATTATATAACACTTTCTAGAAGTAAAAACTTTGATATGAGTGATTATTCGTGGCATGGATATGGATATAAAGAACCAGTGAATGTTGATTTTGCTTTTATTGAAAAGAATATGATAAGTCATTATGATTATGAAATAATAAAACAACATGATATAACGGATGAAGGGTCTGATCATAGGCCCATTATAATTTCAATTCATTAAATCAATATATATAGAATTTTAGAAGGGATCTAAAATATGAACAAGAAAAATATGAAAAAGGTAACAAGTGAAATAGGAGAATTTAAAAAATTTATTTCTAGGGGAAATGTGGTTGATATGGCAGTTGGAGTGATTGTCGGCGGAGCTTTTGGTAAAATTGTTACAAGTTTGGTTAGTGATATATTAATGCCCCTGATTGGAACTGTTATGGGAGGATTAGATTTTACCAATTTAAGTATTAAAATTAAAAATTCAACAATTGCATATGGATCCTTTATTCAGTCCATTGTCGATTTTTTAATTATTGCAACATGTATCTTTCTTATGATTCAATTATTTGAAAAAGTGAAACATAAAGAAACAAGTGAAGAAATACCTAGTAAAAGAGAGGAAGTTCTTTTATTAGAGGAAATTCGTGACTTAATAAAGAATAAATAAAAATTTTACAAATTTAAAATATTATGGTTTAATATAGATAGTAAAAGAGGAATGATATGAAAGAATTAAAAAAACAAATTTCAAAATTATGGTGGGATTCAATTTTTACATCCCTTATATTTTTAATAGTTGGTATTATGCTCATTTTAAAACCAACTGAGATTATTACAATGATTTCTATGGTCGTAGGCATTGGCATTATGATTGCTGGTATATTTGCCTTTGTAAAATATTTTAAAATAAAAGAAAAAAACTTTCGTTTTGATTTTATTTATGGTGTTATTTGCATTGTCTCAGGCATTTTACTGGTTTTAAACCCAGAAGCAGTTGCAAGTGTTTTGCCTCTTGTATTGGGTATTTGGATGGTTATTCATAGTATGATGAAAATAGAGTATATTTTAACTCTTTCAAAAAATCATGATATATCATTTTGGATTACCACTATTTTAACAGTCTTAACCCTTGCATCAGGAATATTATTTATATTCAATCCATTTAAAGGTGCTGCTATATTAACACAAATTTTAGGTTCTATTATTACATTTTATGCACTTATGGATGTTATTAATGCTTTTGTATTAAGAAAAAGTGTCAAAAAATCAGTAGGCAATACTATTAAAATAGAAAATGAAACAATTCAGGAAGCTATAATCATTGAAGATGAAGAATAAACATATAAATAAAAACGTAAAATAGGAAGTAGAAATGAGGGAATGTATGCAGATAATAGAGATGTTCAAAGCCTTATTATTAGGTATTGTTGAGGGGATTACAGAATGGCTTCCCATTAGTAGCACAGGGCATATGATATTAGTTGATGAATTTATTCAGTTACAAGTGACAGATGCATTTAAAGAGATGTTTATGGTTGTTATCCAATTAGGGGCAATTTTAGCAGTCGTTTTTCTTTACTTTCATAAATTAAATCCATTTTCACCTAAAAAGACTGTAGCTGAGAAAAAAAGTACTTTTATTTTGTGGATGAAGGTGTTAATTGCTTGTATACCAGCAGGCATCATTGGTATTTTGTTTGATGATCAAATTGATAAAATATTTTATAATGCATGGGTTGTTGCCGCTATGCTGATTGTGTATGGGATTTTATTTATTGTTATTGAAAATTGGAATCAAGGAAAGAAGGCTAAGGTAGATACTTTAAAAAAATTGACCTATAAAACTGCTATGTATATCGGAATTTTCCAGGTTCTTGCTTTAATTCCTGGTACTTCTCGTTCAGGGGCTACCATATTAGGGGCGATTTTACTTGGGACTTCAAGAGAGGTGGCTGCAGAATTTACATTTTTTCTAGCTATACCAGTTATGGCAGGTGCTAGTTTATTAAAAATTTTAAAATTTGGCTTTGTCTTTACAAGTTTTGAAGTTATTATTTTATTAATTGGAATGATTTCTGCTTTTTTTGTATCCATTTTAGCTATTAAATTTTTGATGCAATATATTAAGAAAAATGATTTTAAAGTATTTGGTTGGTATCGAATTATTCTAGGTATAATTGTCCTTGCTTATTTTGGTTTATGCACATTTTTATAAGGGTGAGAGAATGAAAGAATGGAATATTACAAAGGAAAGTGAACTTCTTTCTTTTTTATTAAGTGTTGATATTTCCCATAAAAAAGCTAAAACACTTTTAAAATATAGAAAAGTAAAAGTAAATGGAAATGTTCAAACTAAGTATAATTTTCTTTTGAAGAGAAATGATCATTTAATAATTGATTATCGAAATCATCAAAATTCCGAGCATCTGGAAATTTTATATGAAGATAAAAATCTGATTGCTGTAAATAAAAAGGCGGGATTACTAACTATTTCTACTTTAAAAGAAAAGGAAAAAACTTTATATCATTTAGTTAGTGATTATTGTAAATCTGTTTCACCTAAACAAAAAATCTTTGTTTTACATAGATTGGATAGAGAAACATCTGGTATTGTAATGTTTGCTAAAAATAAAAAAATAAAGGAATATTTACAAAAAAATTGGGATCAATTGGTTCAAAAAAGAGGATATATAGCTGTAATAGAGGGAGTTCCATCAAAAAGTAAAGATACAATTACAAGTTATCTTTATGAAAGTGCAAATCAAAGAGTATATTGTAGTCATAATGCACAAAAAGGAAAAAAAGCGATTACACAATATGAATTAATAAAGAAAAATGAAAAATATTCAATTCTAGATATAGAAATTAAAACAGGTAGGAAAAATCAAATTCGCGTACAAATGCAATCACTGGGACATCCTATTGTTGGTGACAAGAAATATGGATCCAATCAAAATGTTTTTCATAGATTAGCGCTTCATGCTGATGAATTTATATTTATTCATCCACAAACAAAAAAGATTATTAAAATAGAATGTCCAATACATTTTCATATATAATGAAAGATAGACTTATTATTCTAGAGGAAAACTTTTGAATGACAATAGAAAAGAGGTTTTAATATGAAATATATATTCATAGAATATCCAAAATGTAGTACTTGTAAAAAAGCAAAAAGCCATTTAAAAGAACTGGGAATTTGTTTTGAAGAGAGGGATATTTTCTTGCAAAATCCAACTTATGAGGAATTAAAAAAATGGTATGAAATGTATAGAGTGCCTTTAAAAAAATATTTTAATACAAGTGGTATTTTATATAGAAAAATGGAATTAAAAGATAAACTTATATCTATGTCAGATGAAGATCAATTAAGGCTTTTAAGTACAAATGGAATGCTTTTAAAAAGGCCTATTCTTCTTTCTAATGATTGTATTATGTTTGGATATCGAAAAGAATTGTATGATCAGTTATAAAAAGTGCATGTTCTTTTTATAAGATAGAAGAAAAATAATTATGTGTTAGAAGTTGTTCTTTTTATTTAAAAAAAATATAGTATATTTAAGCAACTCATTATAAATTTTTAAATGTCGTTATATCATTTATTTATAAGCAATTACGACATTTTTATTTTTTGAAGATATTCACAAATATTTTTATAATTTCTTATATTTTTACTTTCAAAAGTAGTAAATTCGTAGTAAAAATTTAGAAATATTTAAAACATTAATTTTTGATATTAAAAAATATTATGTGAAGTCATAGCACCGAAGTATAGTCTTATATGCGAGACTAGTGGCGTAGCTGTATGAGTCTTCGCCATAATAAGGTATAGTATTACCCTTATTATGTAGCATGAAGCATGTAGCAAATATTTTAAAATTAATTCTCTAGTCTTTTAATTTAATTATTACTTTTTTGATTTTTTAATTCCTCATATTCTATATTATCACAGACGATATAAACTGAAGGTTCTTTTTCATCACTTGCAAAACAGATAAATTCCTTATTTTTGATTTTAATATATTGTATAAAAGCATTATTAATATAATCCCATGAAAAAATTTCTTTATTATTACATTGTTCTACACCATTAAAAATCATTTTCATTTTTGTTTTATTTGTTTCATATGTTTTGTCTTCTTTTAGTATTGGTTCCCCAGACCAATAAACATCTATAAACATTTCTATTTTTGAAAACTTTATATCATAATTTATATTTGTTATATAACTATCATGAAAATCATGATAATATTCAATAAAAGATGATAAATTATCTTTGGTAATCAAAATCACTCGTATTCCTCCTTTTTATATATCAAATCTTTAAATTAATAAATCAATTCAATTTATACAATAATTATATCATATTAAGTAGCATTAAAACTCGAATTTTTATAAGCGTGAATTTATATTAATCATTTCTATTTTCGTACTTTTATATAAAGTAGTAAATTAGTAGTATAATATGTTAAAATTTTTATGTGTATGCTTATAAATAAAGGCCTATCATTTAATAACTAAATTTTTACAATAAAAGTTTAGAAAATATTTCTTTATTGAAACTTTTTATTGGATATTCATACAATGTAAGAGGAGGCGATGGTGTGGAAAAGATCCAGTTTCCTTTACAATATATGGATATATCTGAGAAAAATATAGATGGTAGTAAATGCTTAATTTTAAAAGACTCTGGTATTCGAGAAAATGTATATGCCCCCTTTGATGGAATGATTCGAAAAGTATATAAAACTTGTGGGAATTTTGTATGGTTAGAAAGTAAAGAGAAAGTCTTATGGGCGAATGGTGATGTTGACTATATGGTTCTTCTAACGGGTGGAGACGATAATATTGAGTCATTATATGATGGAAAACAAATAAAAAAAGGAGAAGCCTATTATACCGTAGGAACAAGTGGAAATATTCCTTATAATCATATTTGGTTAGAAGTAGGGAAAGGTCAATTTTATGGAAATGGTTGGCAAGAAAATAAAAAAAATATATGGATTTTACATAATGCCTGTGCTGCTAGTGATGCTTTTATAATTGGTAGAAATACAACAGTCAAAAATGATGGAGATTTAACTTGGGTATATGAAAAATAAATTTTCGAAAGAATCATAAAAATATTTTGTTTTTTATGATTTTTTTGATATACTATATTTAGAATAGATAGGAGCAAAGCTATATGAATCAAGAAAATCAATTTTATAATAATCAAGGAAATATGGGTGGGAATGTTAATTCTAATGGGATTCCATCTACCCCCATCATGCAATCTCAAAATACTAATATAGTAGGAAATGCTAGTGGAATACCTTCTACTCCTATCATAGAATCAGCAAATCCCAATATGACTTCAATAGAACCAATGAATCAGCAAATGGCGATGATGGGTGGAACACTAACTCCAGAAGTGAGTGCATATTCAGAAGTGTCAAAGGCACCAATGGTTGAGAATTCTATTGAAAATCAATCTTCTAGTATTTCGGTTGCTAATGATGTAGTACCAGAACCTTATGTATCACAAATAGAAGAAGTGGATAATACAGAATATATGATGTCAGAAAATATAGATCTTGAAAGAAGAAATAAAGCAGGAATTCGTTTTATTATCATATTTGGACTTTTAATTCTTATATTTATTATTTTATTACCCTTTATTAACACTCTTTTTTAAATGATGACGGATAAATGAATAATTTTATCCATGTTATCATCTGAGGCCATAATATTTTTATGGTTTTTTTTACAAAGTTGACAAGTATAAACAATTTTATAAGTACTTTTATATTTTTCAATTCCTACAGGTTTTAATAGTCCATGGCAATTGTTTAAGCGATCTCCAGGATTTATATCTACATGCTTAGAGTAAAGACAAAAGGGACAGTGATCCCTAGCGCTATATTGCAATTTTGTTACCTTTTTTAAACAATTTTCACATATAAATTCTTCATCTCGCATTGTAAATTTTTTCATAGTATATCCTCCATTTATAAGAATTATATCATAACTATTTAAATTATGATATAATAAAAAAAGGATGTGATAGAATGGATTATATAGTAAAGATAAATGATTTTGATGGTCCACTAGATCTTTTGTTACATCTTATAAAAAAATCGAATGTAAATATATGGGATGTTCATATTGATGAGATTACAAGGCAATATTTACAGTATTTACATACTATGAAACAATATAATTTAACAATCGCAAGTGAATACTTAGTAATGGCCGCCGAACTGATGGAAATCAAATCTAAGTCCCTTTTACCAAAGGTAGAAGAAGTGCAGGAGGATGAAGATGATTCTCGTCAAAATTTAATTGAAAGATTAATTGATTATAGTAGGTATAAAGAAGTGACGCTTTCTTTTAGAAACCTAGAAGAAGAACGAAAAAAAATTTATGTAAAAGAACCCAGTTTGTTTGAGGAATATATGAATGAAGAAAACTTAAATGACAATCTTTCGTTAGATGATTTAGTAATTGCATTTCAAAAATTTTTAGATAAAAAAGTTTTAGAGAAACCAATACAAACTAAAATTACTAAAAAAGAATATTCTATTGAGGAACGTAATAAAGAGATAAAAAAATTAATAAGACAGAAAAAAAGGGTTTCTTTTAATGAATTATTTACTTTTTATAATAAATCATATATTGTAGTCACGTTTTTATCTGTTTTAGATTTGGTTAGAAAAGGACAACTTGATATTGAACAATCGGGTAATTTTGATGAAATATATGTTATAGATAGTGAGGGATAAGATGGATAAAGTTGCAATTATAGAAGGATTGCTGTTTATATCAGGAGAAGATGGTATTGAATATAATGATATACAAAAAGTTCTTGATCTATCTAGTGAAGAATTTGAGAGTATTTTGGAACAGTTAAAAGAAATATATGCTTCATCATCCAGGGGACTTACGATTGAAAAATTTGGTTGTAAGATCAGAATAACAACGAAGAAGGAGCATCAAAAGTATTATGAACAATATTTTGGCACGGAAAAAGAAGATTGCCTAAGTCCAGCTGCCCTTGAGGTCCTTGCAATTATTGCTTATAATCAACCAGTTACAAGAAGTATGATAGATGATATTAGAGGTGTTTCATCCTCTCATCATTTGCGTAGACTATTATCTAAAAATTTAATAGAAAGTAAAGGGAAATCGGATTTACCAGGAAAACCAAATTTTTATGGAACAACAGATTGTTTTTTGAATTATTTTGGATTAAATAGTATTGATCAACTCCCAAAAATTGATTTTGATGACAATGTAGAAGAAAGTGATTTATACGAGTCTAAATATAATGAAGATATAGAAATTTTAGATGATTTATAAAAGGTCAAATTTAGATAAGCCTACTTAAAATTGTATAAGAAAACACCATTTATCTGGTGTTTTTTATGTATAAGAGTATGATGCTTTTTGGCTTGTTATTATCGTACCCTTGAATTTAATAAAGCACTTATCAAATTGTTCTTGTGTAATAATACCCTGTTCTATAAGTGAAGAAACCTTATTCATTATATCCTGATTGTTAACTTTTTCTTGTTGATATGCATTCATCAGTTGCTTATTTTCATGATCAAGTTTTTGCCATTGTTGGCGAGCATGTTCACTTTGCACTCCCAATAAAACCATAGTATCTAAGGTATAATTTAACAGTTCTTTTTGCTCTAGCTGGTTGATTTGTGAAGGATTTTCGCATGCTGCAGAGTTTATACCTATTAGTTGGTTCCCTTGGGTAGTATATTATTAGTTAAATATTGGTGGAATAAAAAATTTTTAAAACAATTATTATTTTACCTTTTTATAAATATTTCCACACGATTTACAAGTAATTTTTATTTCATAATTCGTAACTTTTTTATCTAATATAGTAATTAAAGGATCGTTATCTTTTGGACAACAGAATCTATTTTTGATAGTAAGTAACGCATCATTGCAATTCCTACCTGTTTTGCTATCTTCAAAATTTAATAAGGCCCTACCATGGCTTCCACAATTACATTTGTATTTTAATTCCAAACAATCATAAGTAGAATAGCATAAATATCCTATATTTTCATTACATGTATCACAATACATCCAACCACCATAATTAGTTGCTAGTTTTGTATTTACCAATTCTTTATTTTTTAATATTCTTGCCATAATTTTATATTTTCCTTTTATATTATCATTTTTTAAATCTATTTTCATAAAAAAAGTATATACAGTTGTACATTCTTCTTTTGATAAACCTGTTTCCTTGATAAGAAATTTTATTGCTTCTTCTGCTTTAGGAAAAGTTTCTAATATACTTTTATTATTATTCCATTACACCTTTTATTCAATTATAATTTTATGATATGTGTTCTGATATCCAGTCAAAATACTTTTTGCGTTTCAAAATAGATAATTTATACTTATCCCCATTTTTCATTTTAATTAAAATACCAAAGGGGAAAAAAGGTGGTGTTAAACAAGTTTTTACTGTAGCAATTTCCTTCATCTCAATTTCCCAACTTACACTTTCTGTTCCAATTAAGCCTGACGCTAAAAAGGCTATTCTTTTATCTGTAAAGTAATATTTTCCTGAAACTTGCCTATTAATGCTTAAATTAGGCATGTTCCAACAATCACCAGTTACTTTTCCTGCAAATAATTGTTCATCATCTTTTACCTCATATCCTTTTTTTCCCATCTATATTCCTCCTAATTTCTGTATATTATTTAAAATAATACACAAATAATAATTTTCAAATCTAAATTATTAATTTATGTAAAATTTTATTAATCTAATTATACTCCTTTTTATGAATTTTTAATAGATATAAAAGACAAAAAATCAAGATTATTGATTCAATTTTAATTTTATGATGTTCTACATAGGTGCTATTGATTTGGAGTATCAAATGCCACACTACCATTCTGTTATTTTTAATATTGCAAACATACTCTGTACCTGTCTTTAAAATAAATCAAACAATATTGTTAATTATTATAATGATGATAGAATTAAGGAGAAATTAAAAGGATTATCTCCTTATAATCCTTGAATAATTAACTATTCAGTTCATCAAAGTTAAGTATTGCCTTTTAAATTTTATGCAAGTCTCTCTGACATATTCATAATATTATAAAAACGACTTCTTGACAAGTTATTTTCTATTGTTACTCAAAAAATTTGACTCTTCTATCAATTTGGTGTATTTACTAATAGAGTTTTGCACTCACCAGTAAAAAAATAAGTTCATTGATATTTGATATATCGTTTATCTTGATTTAAAGCAATATTATTTTTGGCATAAATTGTAATTTTCTATAATAGGTTTATTGCACAAACAACAGCTACACCCACTAGAATTATTATCCATCCTATTGTTTTTTTATGCTCTTTATACCATTTTGTCATATTTATCACTTCCTTCTAAATGTAAATTTATCTTTCTAATTTCATATATAAAATTGGATAAGGATTTCCTTGCTCATCTAATTCTGTTCTTTTATAAGTTTTAAATCCCATATATTCATAAAAACCTTTTGCATTCGGATTTTGTTCATTTACTGCTAGTTCATTAACATTATAATTTTCTATTCCATAGTTTAATAATTGTTTTCCTAATCCTTTTCCTCTTTCGCTATTTCTAATAAATAACATTTCCAGTTTTGTATTTTCAATGCCCATAAAAGCAATAGGTACATTATTTTCATTTTCTATAACTATTAAATGTGATACTTCTTTTAATGCTTGTGGTACATATTTTTTTATATTTTCTATTTCCTCACTTGATAAAAATAGATGTGTTGCTTTTACTGAATCTTCCCACACTTCTAATAATTCATTTATTAATGTTGATGTTCTATCTTTTATTTTAATTATCTTCATTTTCTCAACTCGCTTTCCAATTGCAATTTTACTTTAACTTTTTTATAAATGCTAACCAAAGTATATATAAGGTAATTAAGATAAATAAACATAGTATTATATAAATTAAAGTTATTGGTAATCCTGCGTAATCAAACTCTGTATCAGTAAATATAAATATTATACCTCTAATAGCAATTATTGTCATAACAATACTTATTATTTTTAAAATTAATATTTTTTTATTCATCTAAATTTCTTCAAATTGCTTATAAAAACTGTAATTTATCAATACTATTGTCGTAAACCCTTACATCATTTAACAAATTGATAGTAGTATTCGTATTAAGGGAATTGCTACTTTCTTTTTTTTATAACTTTATCATATCTATCATCTCTTCAAATCATGGTATGCTACAAAGGTAGAGGAAACTTGATATTCTCTATTAATTTCTATTAGTTGTATTTCTCTTAATGATTCTTTTGTAAAAATTATCAATTTAAAAACCATATTTTTTATACATTTGTGAAATAAAAAATATCATAAAATTTAACAACATAATAGCAAGTTTTAAAAATCATATATATGATTTTTATTTTATAAGTGATATAAATTTTCTAAGAATAATTTAAAAATCAAACAAAATATTAATAATCTTGAAATGTATCTATCTACTTATATAAAAGATTACCCGTAAAAGAAAAAAATAAACTCTACAGAATCTATTTTTTCTAAAATCAACTGACATAGATGTAAAACCTTCACTTAATAAGTAATTCCATATTGGAAGTTTTAATACCATCTAAAATGACATAGATCTAAAACACACGGTGGAAAAACTAGACATGTCTAAAAGTTTTAATACCATCTAAAATGACATAGATCTAAAACCTCAAATAAGATTCTAGATTTAATATAATTCATAGAGTAAATTATTATTATAGATGATATTTTTTTCTATATCACGTATAAATTATAGCACATATTCATCTAAATTTTCATCTATTACTAATTTTTTTTCCATTATTAGTAGTTATTCCATAAGTCTCGCAATCTACTAATACTATATTTATTTCATTATATATAGAATATTTATACAATTCAATCAGTTCATTCTTACTTAAATATTGCTTTAAATTTATCAATTATCTAATCTACAAAATTAAGGTCTATTCTCCTTCTCTATAGAAAATACATTCTCATTGTCTATAATAACAAAAGTCATTTTATCCATACATAGATAACAATGATTATGAATGGAATATTCTTTATAAAGATGGTCTTGAAAAGTTCTCTATAAACGTTTAATTCTACCTTTAACCGTAGGATTGGTGGTGGATATAATATCAATACCATTATGTTTAAGCATATCATTAAAATGATAAAAATTCCAACCATTATATTCATTTAAATATAAGTTTAAAATACTATCCTTAAAATCATTAGAATACCCTCTACCAGTAGGTTTGTTTTAACTTTTATGAGGAATACTTTGAACTCCTAATTCTTTATAAGCTTTTTTCTTTCTATAGATTTGTCTTTCAGATAAACCAGTTAAACGAGAAGCATCAGAGTTTTTAATTTCACCAGCAATAAGTTTAACTAAAATGTCATTCAATCTTTGTTTTTTCATAGATAACGTAATCCTTTCTGTATTCATATTTGATTACTCCTTTCTTTGAAGGAGTATTATATCATTTACTGACATTTTCAAAAAACGATATAACATGACATTATCACACATAATGATTACACCATTTAAAAAAAATATTGACATTTTATTAATTTGTGTTATAATAACATCCAAAAAAGGGGGATTTATTATGGAATTTTTAATTTTATGGTTAGGAACAATTGTTGCAAGTTTTGGTATGGAGATAGCAAATGGATTGAGAATGTTCAAAGATGCTGCGGATGCTGGATATAAAGTTGATGTAAAAAGACTATTCGAATTTGAAAATCAATTAAATCCGAATGCAACAAAGGCTACGCTTCTATCAATGTTAATACCAATATTTAATGTGATGCAAGTATTTCAAAGAACAATACAATGCAATAATGTTAGACCGATTCTAGATCAATTAAGCGTAATCGATGCTTTAGAAGAAATGTCAGAAATCGAGAAAACAGAATATTTAAAAAATCCAACAAGTTTAAATGCTTTAATTGTACCATTAAAATCAGAAATAATAAGATTGTCAAAGGCACCATCAATTGAAATCAATAATGGCAATGAACATAGTAAAATTTATTATGAAATGGGGAAATCATTAGATGATATTACTATTTTAAAAGTTAGTGGTTCGGCATCTAGATTAACAGTTGAAGAACAAAAGAAAAAAGTTGTTGAAGCATGGATATCTGTTGTTCAAGCAGGAATGAAAAAATATGGAGATAAAAAAACGCTTAGTGATACTTTAAAAAGTAATACAAGTATAGATTTAAGTGATAGTAAAGAAGATAAAAAAGATGAAGAAACTATTTCACCAATTTCACAAGAATTAAACATTAGTGAGCAAAAACAAGCATTAGAAAGCTTAAAAAGAGAATTATTAGAAGAACAAGAAGTAGTACAATCTACTCAAGCAGTTAAAGGACCAACATTATCAAAAAGAAGAAAGTAGCATGAACTTGCTATTTTTTTCATATTTTGCTAAAATATATGCAGTGATTGATTCTTATATCAATCGCTTTGGTAAAAAGTTGTAGATAACTACGACAATGGTAGCAGTAAGGAATACATTCGAACCCTTAAAAAGGGCTTGAATGTAAGCATAAAATCACATTTCTAAATGATACAAAAAATAAAAGGGAGAATCTTAAATGAATAAAGAATATGCTTATTTATCTGATAAAGAATTATTAGTTATTAATGAAAATGGTCATGCTACAAAACGAAATGTTGAAAGTAGTAATATGCATGATGTGTTGTTGTTAGAAAATGATCTAGAAAAAATCGATGAGACAATAACTCAATTAGAAAAATTAATACAACACAATGAAGAAAGTAAATTCTCTATAAAAGGGAAAATAATTTTTGCATTGATAACATTTATACTAGGAATGTCTATATATGGTATTGCATGTTTAGGTAGTCCTTCAATTTCTTCATATATAATTCCAGTTACACTTGGAACAGCTTTAAGTACTGCCATAGTAAACATACCATTTGCAGTAGTACATACTAACTATCAATATAATAAAGGTATAAAAATAAAAAGTGAATTATCTACTGCGTATCAATTAAGAGAAGAGTTAGAACAAAAGTTAAGTAACAGTAAAGAAAAATCTAAAAGTTCTATAACACCAAACATAGTAGATTCAAAAACAATAACTCCCAAGATTAATGATGTTGTTGTTTTAGAGGAATCTACACAATTTTTGGAAGAAGCAACAAAGAAATTACATGAATCGTATACAACAGGATATGAACAAAAAGTAAAAAGAAAAACATTAAAAAAATAATTATTTATCAATAATTTAGAGAAATGTCTTAAAAAAAATTAAACATGAATGGGAAAATTTATTATATGGGGTGATTTTAATCACCTTTTTATAATGCACTTTATTAAGAATATGCTGATAATAAAATTTTTATATTTTCTGTATCCAAAAGCAATTATCTTTAAGTATTTGATTAATTATTTATTCCTTCAATGATTTCGTTGCTAATATTATATTTAAATGAATTTTCTATGTATTTTATGTTTATATAGTCCAAGTGCTTTTTCATTTATCTGATATATTTTTATTCGGATGATTAATAATATCTTTGAATTTTTTTAAATCCTTATCTTTTAAAGAGTTAATAATTCCTTGATAAACTTGTAAAAGTGGTTTTCTTTAATTTTCCTATAGTTTTTAATTCTTCTGAATCTATTTTATTCCTTATTGATTTGGTCCTCTTTATTAAATTTTACCACTAATTTAACTCCTTTTATTCTTATCTCTAGTATCTCATCTTTCCACAATAAAAACTACATTTTTTTATGTAGTTCCTTAAACTGATGTCCTAAAGGATGATGTTCAACAACTTTTTTATATATTTAATTTTAACTCAATTTGTTTCATTTCATCAATACTTATTAAATTAGGATCGTATTTTATGTTTATTATGATTTTTTCACGTTCTTTATAATAATCCTCATTAAAATTTCCTTTAGCCATTTCTATTCCTTTTATTTCAAACAGATCTTCTATTGCTCCTTTATAACAATATTCACAACAAAGATCATCTCTAATTATTGTATAATTACATGTTTCAAATTTTGGATACTTATCAAAAGATAGTATAGAAGGAATTTTTACGATATTTAAAAACAATGTAATTTCCATTTTTACTATTTTAGGAGTTATTAAACTAGAATCATATTTTAAATAAATTTCTAGTTGTTCATCATTTTTAACTTCAACATCTAAAACTCCTTTTAAAGACATTAAATACTCCTTTAGTTCTTTATGTCCCCAGTTATCAATTACAATAGTTAATTCAGACATACTAACAATCCTTTCCTATATTGATTATTTATCAATATACAAGTGTGTTACTAAATTGACAAAATATAGTCAATTATATTGTTATAATTTATGTGGGGAATATATTAGCAGTTGAGTTCTTGCCAACTTTCTTATGAAAGGAGGCTTGATATTATGAGGAAAAAAGATTTATTAATCTCATTTCTAATATTAATAATCATTTTATTAATAGTCTCTTTAATGATTCTATCTATAAAGAAATAGCACTAATCTAGCATAGATTAAGTGTTTAACCATTCACAGGTAAATATCCAACTTACCAAAGTTAAGTATTCCCTCTTTTTATTTTATGCAAGCTTCCTTGACATATTTATAATAACCTAAAAATGGCTTTTTGACAAGTCGTTTTCTATTACTACTCGAAACGTTCGAGTTTCCTATTAATCTGGTGCGAGTGGCGTAGATATCTAAAACATTTTAAATAATGGTAACCTATATAATCCTACGATTCATAGGGTGTATTATCGCTGTAATTATAATAAGATAACTCAAGAAAGAGGGATTTTATGAAAAAAATTTTATCAAATTACTACGCAATCATTATGATGCTATTATTCATTATTTATAATTTAATATTGATGAATCTAAAAATAGGTGGATTGTTATATCAAATGTTCATGATATTCATAATTGTATGTAACATTGCTATTTTAATTAAACTTAGAAAAAATATAAAGCATAATAGTGTAGTGATAATAATCTATTTCTTTATTTGGCTATTTTCTAAAAACGCTTTACAATGTGCTTTTGGACTTTCCAGTATGATAACTTTGATGATAACAGGATTCATGGATAGTTGGCTTATTAAGATTATTACGGTGCTTATCACAATATTTTTTACATCCTTTTCAATGCCAATATTAATGATTTATCTATTTACATTTGGTCCTAGTATAAGTGAAGAATCAGGTAGAAATGACATATACAATGATATGCATTACTATTGCGAAGACAACTATGAAGTATATTCTTATTCAGCAGGTGCTATGGATAGATTTCATTATAGTATCGACAAACATTATGATTTTTTAAATATTGATGGTATAATATATATATCTTACAACGAACGGAACGAAGTAGGAAAAAATGAATACAACGAGTATCTAAATACTCATAAATGCAAATTGACTGGTGATATTAATGGTGGTGTTAGGATAGATATATAGACACGGAAATCTTGAGTAATGATATACTAAA
>CANPPW010000021.1 GCA_947576095.1 uncultured Mycoplasmatota bacterium
TCCTTTTAATTTTACTTTAATTCTATCATAATTATAGTAATTAATATAGTCATCTATCGCTAATATTAATTCATCCGTATTTTTATATTTATCTTCTTGCTCATAAAACATTTCTGTTTTAAGTATTCCAAAAAAGTTTTCCATCATGCCATTATCCATACTATTTCCTTTTCTAGACATACTTTGTTTTATGCCTTTTTCCTTTAATCTTGATTGATAACTATTGTGTTGATATTGCCATCCTTGATCTGAGTGAAATATTAATCCTTCTAAATCTTTATTATCAAATGCTTTATTAAGCATGTCATTAATTTGCTCTAAATTAGGCGATTTAGAAGTATTATAAGATATTATTTCTCCATTAAATCCATCTAATATTGGTGATAGATAAATCTTTTCTCCACGAAGATTGAATTCTGTTACATCTGTGTACCATTTCTGATTTGGTTTATCTGCATAAAATTCTCGATTAATATAATTATCTGCGATTTTACCAACTGTTCCTTTATATGACGAATACTTTCTTTTATTTCTTTTTAAAGGCTTTAATCCTAACTTAACCATTATTCTATACACTTTTTTATGATTAACATTATAACCTTGATTTTTAAGTTCTAGTGTAATTCTACGATAACCATATCTTTCTTTATTGTTAGTAAATATTTCTTTAATTTTTTCTATTATCTCTTTATTCTTATCATCTTTATCTTTCTTAGATAAAGTATAATAATATACTGATTTAGCTAAACCAGATACTTTTAGAAGAATCATTAATGGATATATTAGCCGAAGTTCATTTACAACATTTACTTTTTCTTCTGTTGTTGATTCTTCCTTGCTTGAACAACGGCTCTCAATTTTCCCACGTATTCTAGCTCCGCCTTTAAGTATAAATTTTCTTTTTTAAGTCTTTCGTTTTCTTCTTCAATAGTTTCAGTTTTTTTGGCTTTATTTGATTTTTTCATTATAGTTGGACTCCTTCCACGTTTTCGTTCAACTATATTATAACTCATATCATTATATTTTTTAATCCAATTTTGAAGCATACCTTGGCTTAATAATCCCTCATCTATAGCTACAGAACAGGCAGATTCATTATTTATTAAAACTCTATTAATAATTCGTTCCTTTTCTTCTTTAGTAAAAATTCTATTTTTACTTGTTCTTAAAATATCATATCCATGCTTATCTATTAATCTAATTAAATATTTTATTACATCTTTTCTAACATCATATCTCTTAGAAATATTAATTACACTGTTTCCTTGTTTTCTTTCATTATAAATATTTATTTTACCTTCATAACTTAATTTACTCATATAAAAACCTCGTTTCTATGTCCAAGAAACGGGGTTCATATCATAAAAGTTATTTTTTTGTATAACCAAGTTTACCTTTTACTCCCTTAGATCCTTTGAGTCCATTAAAATTACTTAAAATATTGGTATCAAAAGAATAAGTCTTCTTTGCTCTTTTTTTATAATCCTTAATAGCAATTGTGATCATATCATCTAAAAGATCTGTATAAGATTTACCTGTTGGTTCCCACAAATAGAAAGAAAGGGATCCTGGTATTGTATTAGGTTCATTTACATATATCTTTTCTTTTTGTTTATCAATTAAAAAATCAATTCTACAAACACCACTTAAATTTAAACTTTTAAATGTCTTTTTGGCTAATTCTCTTACTTCCTCATTCATTTTATCATTTAATCTAGCTGGTATAATTCGATCAGTCGCTACTATACCTTTTGAACCATTCATAGCATTTTTACTACCCTTAACTTTACTTCCACCAATATATTTATCTTTATAAGTTAAAAATTCATTCTCGCTTAAAACTTCTTCTAGTACACTTGTTTCTTGTCTTTCATAGTTTCCAAGTACACTACAATTAACCTCCACTAAATGATCTACCATTTTCTCAACGATAATCTTTACATCATACTGCATGGCCTCTCCAATAGCATTCTCTATATCTTCTTTGTTTTTGACAACCGATATCCCCACACTACTTCCAAGTGTAGCTGGCTTTACAATAACAGGATATCCTATTTTATTAATGTCTTTTAATATATCCTCTTTAAAAGTTAAATATTCTGAATCATAAAACCATGTATATGGTACAATAGGAAGTCCATCTGCCGCCATAACTTGTTTCATAACAACTTTATCTTGTCCCATTGCAGCTCCCAAAATATGAGATCCCACATATGGAATACCAATTGTATCCAAATACCCTGCAAGCGAACCATCTTCTACATTATTTCCATGAACAATCGGAAAAGCAATATCAATTTCCGAAATCATTCTTTTAAAGAATCCTGTAGACTGCAAGTAAAAACCTCCATTTTTTTTAAACAATACACATTTTTTAGCATATCTTTTTAAATCATCAAAATCTTTATATATTTCAATATCTTTGAGCATAGATCCTGTATACCAAATACGATCTTTACTAATATAGATAGGAATAATCTCATATTTACTATCGTCCATAAATCCCATTGCTTGTACAGCAGAAATAATACTTACTTCATGTTCTACTGTCTCTCCTCCAAAAATTACCCCAACTTTTATTTTCATATTTTCACCTCTCTATTTTTCATTAAATATATCTGGCAAATCATTTTCTAAAAGAGCAAATGTTTGTCCTTTTTTTAGTTCATCGATTAAAGGAAAGGCTAATTTTACATCCTGAATCATATGAATATGTTGCTCCTTATATTTTTTATTTTTGAGCCCTGCAACAATTGGTCTAGTCTGCTCTTCACCTACTAATATAACCTCATCACATACATCTGCAATATATTCACCAAATTGCATATTCCTTTCATATTGTTCCGCACCTAGTTCTATCATCCCTGGTGTTACAATAATTTTTTTACCAGGCATCATATCTAAGACTTCTAGTGCCATTTTAGAGCCCACTGGATTCGAATTATAAGCATCATCAATAATGGTAACATCCCCATATTTTTTGAGTTCTAAACGATGTTCAATTGTATTTACTTTTTTTACTCCTAGTGCAATTTGATCAATTGGAATCCCCAATTCTTTTGCAAGAGCAATAGCAGATAAGATATTATAAATATTTGCCTTACCTAATAACTTTGTTTCAAAAGCATATTCCTTTGTATCACCTTTAAAATGACAAACAAAACTTGTTCCATCTTTAGTAAGTTTTATTTTACTAGCTCTTACATCTACATCTTTATTATCAATTCCAATCCAGATAATTTTGCAAGTATTTTTTAGTTCATAAGAAAGTTGGTACTCATCATCTCCGTTTAAAATACCTACTCCATTAGAAGGAAGTGATTCAATTAGTTCAAATTTTCCCTTTTGAATATTTTCACGACTTCCAAAACTTTCTAAGTGAGCTTCTCCAATTTTTGTTAATATTCCATAAGTTGGATGAACAAGTTCACAAAGCTCTTTAATTTCACCTTTCTTAAACGCTCCCATTTCAGCAATAAATATATCATTAAATTTATCCAAATGTTGATTGACAGATTGAATAAGACCATATGGCGTATTTAGGTTTTTAGGTGTAGCAAATGCATTTATTTTTACATTTAAAATATCACTCAAAATATTTTTACTACTTGTCTTTCCATAACTTCCAGTAATACCAACTACTTTTAAATGATTCATATCACGAAGTTTACACATAGCTTTTCTTCTATAATAATGATAAACCTGTTTTTCAACTGGAATATTTATAATATTAGCCACCATAACTACAAAAAAATTTAAATAAGAAAGCATTCCTAAAACGAAAAGATAATAAGGCAAATATCCATTTCCAAAGTACATACACAAAATAGGAATTAAATATAAAATAAAGAGAGTTACAAATAATCGTTTAATACGCTTGGTAACAACAAAAGATAGCTTCTTTTGCTCTTTTCTTTTTTCCTTTCTAAAAAATATAAAACAAAAAATATAAAATACAGCAAACAATAATAATTGAAATTTTTCATTCATAAATAGAAAAGAAATAAAAATAACAAAAGAACAATCTGGTCCTAATAAAACTTTATATTTATTTCGAATCATCCATTTTAAATACCTATGATCATCGTCATACCAATTTTGCTGAAGCATATGTAGTGATGATGTAGATTTTATAAATACATAAAGTAAATAAGTGAAAATAGCAACTATAAAATAAAATAACATAAATTCCTCCTAATGCTATAAAAATTGACGTAAAATTGATATCACTCGATCTAAAAATTCCAAATATGCATAATGGCTTCCACCTTCTAGTATAATAGCTCCACCATCTTTGACAAGCTTTTCTAATTCATATGCTCTCTCATATGGAACTTCTGTATCTAAATCTCCCCATATGAATAAGGAAGGGCATGTAATTTTTTTTACATCTTCTGTAAGGTCTAAGTTCACATGTGCAACTAAAATATCTCTCATAATAGGATCTGCACTTCGGTAATCCCTAGAACCAATATGTTTTTTCGCAAACCCTTCTAAATGGTTCAAAACAGGTACTTTTTTTAGTTTTTTTAACATTTTAGTTTTCATAGATAATTTATGAATTTCCTTTTTAAAGGGAGAACCAAATGTAATGATTTTTTCACAAGGATATTTACCCGCATAAGCAAGTGTAATTTTTCCACCAAAGGAGTGCCCTATTAAAATTGGCGTTTTTATCTTTAAACAATTTAAAATGGTATGTACACATTCCATATAATCATATATTGTAAAAACAATACTAGGTTTATCACTTTTCCCAAATCCTGGCAAATCGATAATTGTTATATGAAAATCTTTCTGCAAACGATCTCCAAGTGGTTTCATCATTTCAATATTCTGACCCCAACCATGTAAAAATACAATATCTTTCCCTTTTTCGTTTCCATATCTAGTATAATTGACATTTATATTTCCTACTTCAATTTTCATATAACCACCACTATTATTATACCATTTTCTAAAAGAAAAATATATGATTTTAAAAAAAAGCATCATATATTTTGTTTTTTTGCATATATAAAGTATAAAATCGTCAATGCACACAATAAAGATATAAAAATTTGTATATGAAAAGATGTTTGAAACAAGTAAAATACACATATACTAACTGTTATATTAGAAATGCAATGTACATATATAGATGCATATAAACTTTTATATCTTTCCAACACATAGATAAATAAAACTCCCATAAAAAATGCATAAATAATTTGTATTCCAGTATGCATCAAAGCAAATAATATCGTGGTTAAAATCATTGTTGTTTTTTTTGTATAATTTACACTTAATTTTGAATAAATAATTCCTCTAAAAATAAGTTCTTCCAAAATAGGTCCCACAATACCTGTTGATATTATCATTCCAAAAGAAGTTGGTACAATCTTGTCTTTGTGTATAGTAAAAAGAAGAATATTAAATAGTAAGCTACTAGAGACTCCTAAAGAAAAACAGGGCCATAACCAATTTTTACGAATGTACTGCTTTTTCTTGTTTAATTTTTTGTATACAAACAAAAATAAGGGAATAAAGAGAATAATATTTAAAAAAATAATTAGATAAATATTTTTTTCCATAAAGACAGAAAACTGTTTTTGATAACTCTCTGTCCAAAGAATCTTACTAGATTCACTTTTATCTATTTGGGTATTATAAAAAACAATTAGGAATAAAAGCGTGATACAAAACTGGCCAATCCATAAAAGGATCGGCCAAATCATACATGTTCCTATATTTTTAATATGTTTCATTTTTTCTGAGTCATTTCACTGACAATTGTTCCTAATGTAGCTATATTTTGAAGATCAACAGGTAAAAATATTTTGTTAGCCTCTCCATTAGAAAGTTCCTTCAGTGTTTCCAAACTTTTCAGTGTAAGTACAGTATTATCAGGTTTTGCATCTTTAATCAATTTAATTCCTTCTGCTTCAGCCTCTTTTAATTTACGTAATGCCTCCGCTTCCCCTTCAGCCATCTTAATTTCAGATTGTTTTTTTGCTTCTGCCCTTAAAATAGCACTTTCTTTTTCCCCTTCAGCTATTAAAATACTAGCTTTCTTTTCTCCTTCAGCCTTTAAGATTTGCTCTCTTCTTTCACGTTCTGCACGCATCTGCTTTTCCATAGATTCTTGTATATCCCTTGGAGGTAAAATATTTTTCAGTTCTACACGGTTTACTTTCACACCCCATGGATCTGTTGCTTCATCCAAAATAGATCGCATTTTAGTATTAATAAGATCTCTAGATGTAAGTGTTTGATCTAACTCTAGATCTCCTATAATATTCCTAAGTGTTGTTGCTGTTAAGTTCTCAATTGCACTAATTGGATTATCAACTCCATATGTATAAAGTTTAGGATCTGTAATTTGAAAATAAACCACTGTATCAATTTGCATAGTAACATTATCTTTAGTAATCACTGGTTGTGGATCAAAGTCCTTTACAATTTCTTTTAAACTTACATTTCCAGATATACGATCAATAAAAGGAATTTTAATATGAAGTCCATTATGCCATGTTGTATAATAAGAACCAATTCTCTCAACAACATATGCTTTTGCCTGTGGAACAATCTTAATACTTGGAACAATTAACGCAATTGCCAAAATAAATAAAATTAATAATACTTCCATTATTCATTCACCTCTTCTACCTTTATCTTTACGCCTTCAATTGCAAGGATCGTAACGGTAGCTCCTTCTTTTATTTTTTTTGGTGCCATAGCAGTCCATCTTTTTCCATCTACTTTTACCTCACCTGGTACATTTCTACGAATCTCTTCAGTCACAATTCCTTCCATGCCCACAATTCTATCTAAATTTGTTTTGATATTTTTAGGCCCAATCCATGCATCTAACGTTTTCTTAGTTGTAAACAATAAAACAATACCTAACAAAACAAATAAAGCGAACTGAATAAAAAAATTATCAATCACAAAAGATAGAAAAAGGGAAAGTAAACCACTGATAACAAACCATATCGTTGTTAAGTTAATAGTCATTACTTCGATGACAGCTAAGAAAAGAATAATTCCTAACCAGATAAACCACATATACATCACCTACTATCATTATACTCCTTACCCCATAGAAAAACAACTAAAAAAAAATCACTTTTTTTAGTCTTTCACCATTACTTCCTTTATTGAATCTATTACATCCTCATTTAAATGATATATTTCATTTTTCTGACAAAATAAAGTTATTCTATATATAGGAATTCCCATTACTTTTTGTTTATTTAAATCAATTAAAAAACCATGATTTTGAAGCTGCTCAAAATATCTAGAAGTAAATTTTTGAATATTAACAGTAGGTGTATCTGATGTAAAATGGTAAACTTTTACTGTAGCAGATATTTTATTTTTATAAATGGGATTTAAAGAGGGTTCTATGGTAAGCACTTGCAAATTTTTAATAAATTTTAGCATATTATAAGTAGTAACCTTATTTTCTTTAAGGGTTATTTCATATGTATGATACATTTGATTATCTTTTTCCTCTAAAAATACAGAATCTATATGAGGGGATTGTTGACATAAAAGAATAATAAAAAAGAAAAAAAATAATGTAGCAATTTTTTTCATAAATCACCTCATTATTTTTATTTTGTACATGTTTATCTATTTCATTCATGAATAGTGTCTATTTAAATTTTGAATTAAATTTTGTTCAGCACTCTGCACTTTTTCATTTAAATATTCCATTTGTTTTTCTGTATAATAACGTTTATTTTGCTCAATCAACATTTTTACATCTTGCAAATCCTTACTTGTTTCTAATCTACTTAAACGTTCTACTGCATTTTCAAAAGCAGCAAGAGGAACAATATTTTCAAAACTACTATAACCATATCCTTCTTCATAATCATTTAAAGAAACACTTTCATCATCTGGTAATGTATCCTTTATAATTGGTTTTAATTCTTCTTCGTCCATATCTGGATGATTCTCATCTATATTTGGTAAAACTACTGGATCATGATAAGCAGGTTCTGCAGTGCTTTCTTGTGGTTGAAACTCAAAAGAAAATTCTGGATTTGATATATGTCCACTCATCATTGCTATTAATCTTGATTGTAATTCTATAATCTGGTTGGATATGTTTTGTTGTTCTTCTACTGAAAGATTACCTGCCGCAAGCTTTTGTTGCATTTCAGCTACATTTCTTAATATTTCTGCCATTTCATCATTTGATGTATCCTTTTTAGGCATATCCTCATGAATATCTTCAACTTTTGACTCTGGTTCAGCTATAAAATTCTCTCGTTGTTGCTGTAATTCTTGTAACTTTTCCTCATATTTATTTTTATCTTCTTCGCTTAGAAAATTACTATTATTTATTAAGAACATACTACAACTTTTCCATTCCTTATCAAATAAATCGGAAGCAATATCTAAACTTGTTATTTTATTTATTAAATGATTATGACAAAATTCTATATATTGTTTATTTATATTTTGTACTTTTTCTGTATTTTCATCATATAAATTCATAAACAATTGTCTACGCTTTTTATCACTATTGTTTGAAAACTCTTTAATTTCACTCATTTTTTTATTTAATCGTCTAATATCAAGCCTATCCATTGCAGAGTATTCATGACCTTCCTCAAAATGTTCTAACAACTTAACTAGGCTTTGTCTAATCTCAGCAAATTCATTATCTTCATTTGCCTTATTACTATTTACAATATTCTGTCTTCTTTTTTCTAAACTATTTAATCTAGCTATAAATTCATCTTGATCCGCTAATGTTAGATAGTTATCTTCGTCATTTGCAGAAACAATATCACGAAGTGCTGAAAGTCTTTGTTCAAAATTGTCTTGTAAGTCATTAATACTTTTTTCTAGATGATTGATTGCCTCATACATTGCAGTATAACTTTTTCTTCTTTTACTGAAGTTTAGCAGTTCAGATTCATATGCACGGTGTCTATCTAAATATAAATTTTCTATCACAGAACTTTTATGGCATTCCTTTGCAACTTCAGATAAAACTTTATATATTTGCTGTAACTGATTATAAGTATCTGTATATGAATGAACTTTTTTAAGATTGGCAAATGCATCTTCTAATTTTTTTGTTAAACTTTCTTTTAATTTATTAATTTCATCATTTTTTAAGTCTGCTTTTCTTTTCTCTAATTCTTTTAATACTGTCAGAAAACGATTTTTCTCTTCCTCTGGTAGAAAATCTACTTTCCTTTTTAACGCATTTAATCTTTCATCAAAATCTATGCTTCCAGTTTTCAGTTGTAGAGAATCAATTTCTTCATCAACTTCTTGTATCAGTTCATTTATATGAGCAATCTTATCCTTTGCATCTTGAACCTTACTGCGATATTCATTATATTTTGCTAAAGACATAATCTTTAAGTCCTCCAAATATGTACCTAGCAACATATCAACCATTTTTAAATACCTTTGTGAAGATGCGTTTCCCACATCCACCTCTAATAAGTTTTCATCTAATGAACGGCAAAAATCATCTACAACATTTTTTTCTGCCTCTTTTAATAATGTTTCCAACTGTTTTTTAAATAAATCTATCTGTTGAGGTTCTAAAACAGTTCTATACATTGTAATTTTATCGTTGCATTCTTTCATAGATTCTACACTTATAGTATCAGCTTTCTCTAATGCATCTATTTCTGATTTTATTAGAGCAATTGCCAAACCCTGTAATATAACGCGAGTTTGATCCAGTTTTCTTTGATAATGTTCCTTTTTATTATTAAATTCTGGATTTATTCTTACTAAAAGTTTGCTAGCTTTATTAAATGATTCTACCTTTTTTTCTAAAGAAATTTCTGGTTTACTACAAAGTAATAGACAATCCTGAATCTGCACTTCAGCTTCTAGAGATACCTTTTTTAAAGTTTCTTGATATGGTCTTAACTTGCTTTGATATTGCTCCATTATGCTATGAACATCAATTGTCTCTATCAATGCATTTATTTCTGCCACTTCCGCAAATGCTCTCTCTACATCCCAACCATGTAAATCTGCATCCCCTAAAGATTCTATTCTACTATCTATTTCTACTAATAATTCAGTTTGAATATCTTCGTCATGAGTATGAGAATCTACTCTTCTTTGTAAATCATCTTCATATTGTTCATACATTTCATTATAATATCTAACATAAGATAAATAAGAGTCTATAACATTCTGATATTTTTCCTTTAAATCAGGATCAAGAGAAAGGAAGAAACTATTGAGTTCATCTGGTGTTAAAAGCTCATTTTCAGAACCATTAGAAGACTGGATAATATCATAAATTTCTTCTTTTATTACTAATTCTTCTCTTCTGGAAAGTGCTGGAACACTAAGTCTCAAATCAAGGTTTTTCACTCGTAAATAATCCTGATAAATTTCAGCCATCGTAAGTGCATCTGAATGTTTTTTTATCTCTTTTTGATAAGCCAATTGAATTGATTCATCAACAAAATTTTCTATCAGTAAATGACAATAACCAATACACGCATTCCACTCTTCTAAAGCTCTAGTGCCAGCTGATGAATTATCAAACGTTCTATCCGCCCATTCTCTTCCATTTCTAGCCATCATTTTATCATAATTATCACGTGATAATTTCATAAATTTATTAAATTTTCTACTGCGAAAAAAACCAATATCTAATTCTGTTTTATTTTTTTCTGCTACTTTAATAGGCCTTTGTCCCATTAACCTATAAATAGCAGACTTTAGCTGTTCTATTCGTCCTTCATCTAAAATCCTCATACCTTTATTCCTCCCTGCCTAGTGAAATCTCTCTGCGCATAAAATCTTTGATTTGTTTCCATTCATCTTCTGATTCAATATCTGCTAGTTGCTTTTCACCATTCTTATCTTCTAACAATATTGATGTATAAAGTACAACCAAATCATTTTTATCTTTTTCCTCAAATGTGTATGTTACATACTCTTTAGTACCATCATCAGATTGAAAGAACAATAATACCTTTGCTTCTTTTTTACTACCATCATTCATTAGAACATCAATTTTTAAATTTCTTTCCAATTGTGGGCCTATTTGTTCTGCATCCACTAAAGTTATTGTACCTTTCATACAACTAGCCTCCTCATCTTTTCCTATATATTATAACACATTTACATAAGTATACACAAGTATTTTTCTTCAATTTCATTTATTTCCACATATATGTAAAGTACAAATGTATGTTCTATAATAGACCCCCCTAACAAAAAAAGTACAGATTTTTTGAATTCTATACCTTTTTATCTATGTCAATCAAATCATACTCTCTCATACCAATTCCTAAATCACTAGCAGCTTCAATCGTATGAATACCGTTTTGCCTCTTCACTCTTTCTACAAAATGATCTCTACCCTTATCAGTTGAATGATAAATAAGATCTATACAAGCTTGATCAAGGGCAACAGGATCTAAACTCGCTAAAATTCCAATATCGTGCATACAAGGATCTTCAGCCACCTTACAACAATCACAATCTACTGATAAATTACACATGATATTAATATAACAAATGTTTCCCTTAAAATAATCTACTATAGAAAAAGCTGCATCAGCCATAGATTCTAAAAACTGGTTTTGCTCTGCAAGATGGTCCCAGAGAATACTCTGATCTTTAGTTACACCTGCACTATGAATATAAGACTTACCTCTACTTGATGCAATCCCAATGGATAGCTGTTTCAAAGCTCCACCGTAGCCACCCATTGGATGTCCTTTGAAGTGAGATAATACTAACATAGAATCATAGTTTTTTAGATTTTGACCTACATAATTTTTCTGAATTACTTTACCTTTTGGTATTTCCAAAACAATATCAGAGTCTTCTGCATCCATAATATCAACTGTAAAATATTTCGTCCAATGATGGTCATCCATTAATTTTTTATGTTTTTCGGTTGTATTTCTAGCACCTTCATAAGCAGTGTTACACTCTACAATCGTTCCTCCTACATGATTCACTATTCCTCTTACAAACTCTGGCTTTACATAATTTTGATTTCCTTCTTCTCCTGAATGAAGTTTCACAGCAACATTTCCTTTTAATGAAAGTCCAAGTATGTCATAAATTTGTATTAAACTTTTCTCTTCGATATTCTTTGTAAAATAAACTTTTGCTTTTTCCATAAATTCCCTCCTATTTTTTTATTGCTTAGTCATTATTTTACTCATTTTTTTATTTTAATCAATACTATATATTCTAAAAATAATGATTTAAAATTCTTATCCACATAAAAAAGAAGAATGAATTTTCCATTCTTCCAATATTGCTTGTTATTATTGGTTATATTTTAAATGTTTTTTCCCTAAAAATCAAAGACTTTTCCTCTTCACCCAAATCATCAGAATTGCTATAAGATTGTTTTGTATACTCAAAAATTTGTTTTAATTTACTTGTTAATATACATGTTTGCCCAAAATGTTTAGATTTGGAAATAATATGTAAATAAATATTAGCTTGATCAAACTGATACTGAGAAAGGCACACATAAAATTTTTGAATATACTCTGCAATAGAGAATACAAAAGTTCCATTCGTAATTTGATTCAAAACAATAATTGGTTTTGAAAATGTTCCATCACCTTCAGTTAGACTTATATTTACTAGTTCCATAACTAAAGGAATATATTGCTTTTGATTGATACCTTCTAAATAATCTCTTACATTTTTATAAATATTATTTAAATCGAAACCTACAAAATATTGAGTAAAATCTTCTAGATTTGATATAGACGATTTCGTTTCATTAGAAATTTTCTTTAATTCTTCTATTGTATTTATTATTTCTTTTAAAAGAATTTCTATCATATAAACATTAGAATGAGATTTTAATAATGAAAAAGCAAGCTCATAATTCTTGACATCAATTGCCTCAAATAAATTATCAGTACTTATTGGGTTCATTTTAGGAATACAATTTGTTTTTTTCATTTTTATTAAATCTTTTAATAATAATAGGATAGAAGAATCTAAAATACTCAAACAATGCTGATCTTGTGCTTTTGATAAATATAAAAAGGCATCTTGATATTGTTTATTTTGAATAAGTTCTAATAAATCCCTTTTATTTTTTTCTTCAATTTGAATAATCTGCGATAATAACATTTTAACAATAATATCTTGTGAACTAATCTTTCCACTTTCTTTAAATAATTCATAAGATTGACTATAAGCTAACAAAAATCTTTGATTAAAAATAGACAATCTTATTTTATTTTGTAGAGTTATTTTTTCATTATTAAAATTGACTAAATCTGTATGTTTTAAATTTTTAACATGAGCCTTATAATCTTCTGGAAGATCTATTATCATACTTAATAAATATAGGTAAAGATTACTATCTACATTATAAAATTTAGGTTTACAATTATAAAAACGAGTAAAATATTCAAGTACTTGTTCATAATTTTGACTTTGAATATTTAATAGAAATAATTGAAAACATGCACCAGCATGATTAGGAGATACTTCTACACATTTATAAAAACATGTTTTAGCTTTATCATATTCCCTATTTGCAATTACCTCTTTTCCATAACGAAATAAATGATCTACAGACTCAATTACATAATGATCTGTATATGCTTTTTTATTTATCATAATGATTCCCCCCACATGTCCTTTTTAACATCAATTCTTTACTAAAAGACATGCCTTCTTTGTCAAACTGATTAGAAAGTAACACTGGATACATCGTAACAATATTTTTTGTCCCTATGAGTGTCACAACACATAAGTCACTTGTTATATCATCGCCTACAAAACCTATAGGATGATCTAATTTAAAACGGTACATATCTGATAATTCAAAATGATTCGCATTCATTTTTTCTATTTTTTCTCTAGCACAATGAAGCAAATTTTTTAAATCCGTATTGCGGAAAAAACGCCCACTCACTTTTTTTTGAGCAGTTTGCTTTTGATATAAGTGTTTAGAGAGATGCTGTAATAAAATTTTTTCATGATCATCAAATAATCTATATAACATATAATGATTGATTACATCATTATTGGCATTGCTTTTGCAAATCTTTCCCATCAAATATAATAAATATGTATTTAATATTTTATAATGTTCTTGTAACTTAACTGACTTTTTTATTTGTTCTAGAAAAGGAAGCATTTGATAGGCTTCTTTATAATTTTGTTCCAATATATTTAAACAAATTAAACCAATTGTTGCTTGTGCACTAAAATCTGGAAAGAGTTGTACTGTCTCTAGCATTTTACGGGCAACATTATAATCCCCTGTTTGAATGTATAATTTTGCGAGTGCTAAAAGGGCTGTAGGCTGCCTAGAGGAATCCACCATACATGCACCATAATATTTTTTACTTGTCTCAAAATTATTTTCAATATTTTCTAATAATCCATATATATGATTTAATTCAATTGATTGATAATGTTCGTTTTCTTGTAACAAAGATCTTACATGAGCATACTTTCCTTCTTTTAAATCAATTTGCATCAATTTCTAAATTGATGCAAACCTATAATCAGGATCCTGATATGCCATATTTAAAAAATAACGAGCCTTTTCATAATCCTTTCTAAAATTTTGACAACCATTTAAATAATCATTTTTACCATTATATTCTATAGCCATATTTTCTCCCCCCCTTTGGACGAGATATATATTATCATTTTTTTATAAAATGTCAAATTTATCACCATTTAATAGATAAAAAGTAAAAATATTTCGAATATAATAACTACATAATAAAAGCATGCAGTAATGAATAGAATTAAAAAAAAAGAAATTTAAGAAAAAAATGATACTCAATTATTAACATGTTTATATAAAATTTCAAATCTTTTATAAATCATTTAATCTTTTTGTTTCTGCTCTCTTTTGAAAATCTTAAAGAATTTAAAACAACTGTTAGGCTACTAAAAACCATCGCTATACTACCAAACATAGGTGTCATATTGATACCAAAATTACTAAATAAACCCATAGCAACTGGAATCATACAAACATTATAGAAAAAAGCCCAAAATAAATTTTGTTTAATTATCTTATAAGACTGTTTACTTATTTGTATTAAATCTAAAATATTTGTCATATCATTATTCATTAAAATAACATCTGCTGAATCCATGGCAATATCTGTACCATCATTTATACTAATTCCTATTGTTGCACCAATTAACGCTGGAGCATCATTGATTCCATCTCCAACCATAATGACTTTTTTTTCATTATCTGTTAATTCTTTTATATATTTTGCTTTCGCTCGTGGAAGTACACCTGCTATAACCTTTGTAATCCCAAGTTCACTTGCAATAATTTTAGCACTTATTTCATGATCACCTGTTAACATAACAACTTCAATGTCATTTTTATTAAATTTACGAATTATATCCTTTATATTGGTTCTTATAATATCTCTAACTCCAATAAGTCCAATAATAACATTATCCTCAATTACATAAATAATACTACATCCATTTTGAGTTAAATAATCATAATCTTTTTTATTTGTATCTTTTATTGTTAATTTTGATAATATTTTATCATTTGCTAAATAATATTCTTTACCATTTACTTTTCCATAAATACCAATCCCATTTAATGTTTTAAAATCATTTACTTCTAATTTCTTACTTATATGGAATGCTGTTTGAATTGGATGAGATGAATTTGCCTCAATATTAGAAATAATATTTAATAAATTCTTATCCTTATATTGAGAATAATTAAAAAACTTAAATATGTTCAATTTACCAAAAGTCAAAGTTCCAGTTTTATCAAATACAATTGTATCAATATTTCTTGCTTTTTCTAAAACCTCACCATTTCTCAAAAATAACCCTTTTTGGGCACATATTCCATTACTTACAACAATCACCAAAGGTACAGCAAGTCCTAAAGCACATGGACAAGCAACAACAAGTATAGTAACCATATGGGTAAATGATTTTTCAATTGATAATCCACATAACATTTGTATCAAAAATGTTAAAAAGGCAATTAAGAGAATAATGGGTACAAAATAACCACTAATTCTGTCTGTTAACCTTTGAATTTTACTTTTATTATTTGTAGCTTCAACAACTAACTTGACTACTTCAGAAATAGTAGATTCTTTCCCAACTCTTTTAGCCCTATATTCAATATATCCATCATAACTAATTGATCCTGCGATTACCTTGCTTCCTTTTTCTTTTGGTACTGGAATACTCTCACCTGTAATAAAACTCTCGTCAACATAGGTTTTTCCACTTTCAACAATACCATCTACTGCAATTTTATCTCCAGATTTACATATTAATAAATCTTCTTTTTTAACTTCATCTATTGATACATATCTTTCCTCATCACCAACCTTTAAAATAGCATGTCGTGGAGTAATTGTCACTAACTTTTTTATAGCATCTTTTGTTTTATCTTTACTTATATTTTCTATAAATCTTCCTAATTTAATAAAATAGATAACCATACAAGTTGATTCAAAATATAAACTTCCAAAATATTCATCTACTCCAAGCACTATATTAATATATCCATAAAAGCTATAAAAGAAACTAAATAGTACACTAAGCATAACCAAAGTATCCATGTTTGGCATTTTATGAAGTATATTTTTTACACCACTTTTTAATATGTCGTATCCATACCATAAAAAAAGAATTGCAAACGAGAACATGACAGTCGCTAAAATAAGAGGGTAATCATGATTAATAAAGGGAATATTAGGCAAATTTAACATATGTCCCATAGAAATATACATAATAAATAAAATTAAAATTGTGGCAAAGATTAGTTTTGTTTTATCTGATTTATTGATATCTATATCATCTATTCCCTTAAATTCCCCTAGACATGCAAATCCTACTGCTTTGATATAACGCTCTAAATCTTTTCTATTTATGCTTTCATATTCAATAGTAGCAATGGATAATACTAAATTTACATTAGCACGTTTTACTCCTACTTGCTTGTTTAAATATTTTTCTAATCCTGATGAACAGGCACTACAAGTCATACCCCCTACTTTTAAAACTATTTTTTTCATAAGATCTTCTTTCCTCTCTATTTATTAAGTTTTCTAAATAAACGATTTCATCAAATGTTTCTCATTTGTCTTTTTCTAAATTTCCTGATATAAAACTATATTACTAACCAAAATTATTATATATTGTTAAAGGGATTCTACAATCTAAAAAAGAGAATCTTTTATTAGAACTGCTTCTTTATTATTAAAATTCTAAGAGCATTTATTATAGCAAGAATAGATACGCCAACATCAGCAAATACAGCTGCCCACATACTAGCAATGCCAAGTGCACTTAATATTAATACTCCCAGTTTTACAGCAATAGCTAGTATTATATTTTGTCTTACAATTCTCATTGTTTTTTTAGCAATTAGAATAGAGTCACTAAGTCTAGATGGTTCATCTGTCATAATTACTACATCCGCAGCTTCAATAGCAGCATCACTTCCAACTCCCCCCATTGCAACCCCTATATCAGATAAAGCTAGAACAGGAGCATCATTGATTCCATCTCCCATAAAAATAAGTTTTCCATTAGTCGATTTTTGCATCATCAATTTTTCAACTAAAGTAACTTTATCCTGTGGCAATAATTCTGCATGATATTCATCTAAATTAAGAGCACGTGCTACAGATGCACTAATATTCTCACAATCTCCTGTAAGCATAACAACTTTTTTAATACTTTCTTTAAATAATTTGATAGCTTTATAAGAATTATCCTTAATTTTATCAGCAATTAAAATAGTTCCTGCAAATTCATTATCAATTGAAACATATACAGTTGTTCCTGACTCTTCGCTTTTCTTAAATTTAATATTATATTCTCTCATTAATTTTTCATTTCCAACTAATACTTCTTTTCCATCTACTAATGCCCTTACACCTTTACCTGAAATCTCTTCTGTTTTAGTAACCAGTTTTTCATTGATTTTCTGATTATAAGCTTGTTTCAATGAAAAAGAAATAGGATGGTTAGAAAAAACTTCTGCATATGCAGCATATTTTAATAAATTATTATCTGAATGAATTGCATCTATTTTTTGAACCTGAAAAACCCCTTCTGTTAAGGTTCCTGTTTTATCACACGCAACAATTTCCGTATTGGCAAGAGCCTCCAAATAATTGCTCCCCTTTATTAAAACTCCCATTTTAGAAGCAGCTCCAATTCCTCCAAAAAATGATAATGGAATAGAAATAACCAAAGCACATGGACAAGAAACGACTAAAAATGATAATGCCCTATATAACCAATCACTAAACAAGGCGTCTTTTATAACAAGTGGTGGAATTATGGCTAGTATGACGGCTAGTACAACTACAATTGGCGTATAATATTTAGCAAATTTACTAATAAAATTTTCAGATTTTGATTTTCTACTACTAGCATTTTCTACCAAATCTAATATCTTACTGACAGTGGACTCTCCAAATTCTCTACTTACTTTTATTTTTAAAATTCCATCATTATTTATATAGCCACTTAATACTTCATCATTTGCATTTACTTTTCTTGGAACTGTTTCACCAGTTAGAAATCCTGTGTTAAGCATAGATTCACCCTCTACAACAATCCCATCTAAAGGAATCTTTTCACCAGGTTTTACTAATATGATTTCTCCTATATTTACTTCATCTGGATCTACTTTGTATATTTCATCTTCACGATATACATTTGCATAATCTGGCCTTATATCCATAAGATTTGCTACAGACTTTCTTGATTTATCTACTGCATAACTTTGAAATAATTCACCTACTTGATAAAGAAGCATTACCAAAACAGCTTCAGGAAATTCTCCTATACAAAATGCGCCAATTGTAGCAACGGTCATCAAAAAATTCTCATCAAAATATTTACCCTTAAAAATATTTCTTATTGCCTTTAATACAACATCATATCCTACAACTATATAAGCAATTATATATAGAAGATTCTTATATACTTCCATATCAAATAGAAATAAAGAGAAAATACCTAATAAAAGAGCAATGATTATTTTGATAAGTTGCTTATTTCTTTTTCGATTCATGGTAACTACCCCTCTTCTAGTTTTATATCTGGATTTTCTTTTTTTATAATATTTCTAATTTTCTCTAATGCCTGATTTTTATTTTCTAAAGTACATTCAAAAGTTAATTTTTGTGTCATAAAATTAATACTAACATTTTCTATAATATTAATCTTCCTTAAAGACTGTTCTAATTCATTTGCACAATTTGCACAGTCTAAATTTTTAATTTTAAATTTATAATTTTTCATCTTAATCCCTCTTTCTCTATTTTTTATGGTTAATATGTTCTAAGCCAATTTCAAATAATTTAACAATATGTTCATCATCTAAAGTATAATATACTTCCTTACCACTTTTTCTACATCTAACAACACTACTTTTTCTTAAGTTAGCTAATTGGTGAGAAACAGATGATTTAGTCATATTAAGTACATTGGCTAGGTCACAAACACACATTTCATTCTGATCTAATGCAAATAAAATTCTACACCTTGTTGTATCTCCTATAAGTTTAAATAAATTAGCTAATTTTTTAAATGTATCTTCATTTGGCATTTTTCGGAATACTTTATCCACAGTATCCTGATGAATAACATTACAATCACACGTAAATTCATTTCTAGTCACTTTTACCCTCCATTATATCGCACACCATAGTTGAATATTAACTCAACTATTTTTAGTATAGTTGAATTTGTATTCATTTGTCAATAGTTTTTTAATCCATACAAAAAAAGTCTTTATGACTTTTCTTATTAAAATAATGTTCATTACCTCTAAAAATGAACTTTTTGAAAAAACTTTTGTAATTTTTTTACATACTTGTTTTCTTTTCTTCGAGATAACACATCCTCATCACTAAAACTACAAAAATCTGGTTCTTCCATTTGAGTCTGTTGAAATGGATGATTGATCCTTTGATTATACTCTTGAATTTCTTGTAATCTTTCATCACTTTTTTGTTTTAAATATAAGGCAAGAGATTTAGCTTCTTGCTCTGTCATTTGCATATCATTTGTTACTATTCCATATTTATCAACTGATACCTTATGATTTTGATAATATTGATATCTTCTATATTGTAACCATTTTTCTTTAAATTCACCATCTGCCTCTTTTAATAATGCATGATTTTCTTTATTTAAAGGATTTCTAAACATTCTAGGATTATATTGATTATCAAAAGCAATACACATATGAATATCCCGCCATATATTAGCATTTTTCTCAATTCCCTCTTCTATAGCATCAATATCCATACCGATCGCCACTAAAGTATCTACAATTCCCTTTCTAAATGCATAATCACACATGGGACTTAAACAATAAAAATCTCCACCATACCTAGCATCTGTGATCCAATTTTCACCATTATTTAACATATAATGAATTTGCCACTTTACAATTTTCTGCTCATAATCATTTCTCAATATATTAAAATACGTAGAACTATTTATATACATCTTTACTGCTTCTTTTGTTTGCGAAGATAATTTATATTTTTGTATCATTAATAAAGATAACCACTCTGTATCTCTCAAATGACATGGTAAATAAATTTCTGAAACAGTGGATTCCCTTTTAAAACAAGAACTTTTCCATCTTCCATCATCTGGGAAAAAAGTACTTACTTTCGCATCTAAAAACTCTGTTAATTCACTTTGCATCATAACACTCCTCACTTAAAATTTATATATCATCTATTTTCTTATTTAAACAATAAGTTTTTCTAAAGATTGTTTATATCTTTCTGAAATTTCAGGCAAATATTGTATTTTATTGAAAAATTGATCAGCTGTATGTGACGCTCTTAACAAATTCTTTCTTCTTGATACATATCCATTAGACAGAAGGTAATTACATGTTATAAATTGTGCATCATGCGTCAAAATAAATTCTAATATCTTTAATGTCTTTTCAAAATTTCGCGTATTCATTTTAAAACAATCTGTTACAAATATACTACTTTTTCCATCCTTCACTCCTTTTAGAAAACTACATAGGGAATCATTAAAAGTTTCCGCAATTCCACTTTCTGAATTGATATTTTTAGCTGTTTGCTCAATATTTCGATTTATCTCTTCTATCTCAAATGGTGTTTCCACTAAAATTGGTTCATAGGCATGTTCTCTATTCATATCTGTACATTTAGATAATTCAATAAGTGCCCTCATTGCAACTGGATATTTACTAGCTTTTTCTCTATAAAAATCATAAGAAAGCCGAATAGCCTGAGACGCTTTTTCTAAATCTATCTTAGAAAAATACTCTATTGCTGATGATGTGATTTCTTTAATAGCAAGATCATTTAAATAAGATGATGAACCATATTCTTTATAGCTTTTACTACTCACACCTTCTAATAGACTATTTCGAATTGTTACAACAACCATATTAGCAATTAACTCATTTTGGGGTTCATAAAAGGTTCCCTCTTCGCTTCCAAGAACTAAAAGTGCATTTCTAAACTCTAAATCATTCCAATTTGCTAACATCGAATATAATTGCTGTTTAACATTATCAAGAATATTATATAAAGCTGTATTAGAAATTTTAAATTTTTGCAATTGCTTTTTTAAGATATTCCAAGCATAAATGTACGTTTGTAAATGATGTGAAACAAAAAATTAAATAAAAGTGACTCAAAA
>CANPPW010000022.1 GCA_947576095.1 uncultured Mycoplasmatota bacterium
AGAGGCAATCGTTCAGTGAACGATTGAGGGCTTGCCCCGAGGTAGTTCATTAATACTTATGAAGTTATGAAAAAAGGATTTGATTATTATGATAAAAATAATAATTAATAAATAGATGTTGGGAGGTATAAAATGGGATATATTAAAGCAAATTATGAATTAGCAACAATGTATAAACAAATAATTGAAGAAAAAAAGAAATTTGGTAAATATCATAAAACAATATTTCATTTACATACTCCTGCTTCCCACGATTTTAGATTATTAAATCATTTTAAATATACAAATTATTATAAAGAGTGTAGCGATGATGAAATATATAGTTATGGTAAAAGTGAATTGCCGATGTTAGACAGATTTAATTTTGATTTTGAAAATAATGATGATATAAAAATGTTTAATTCAAAGAAAGAATTTTTAGCATATTTATTAATTGCAAAGAAATTGGCTGATAATGATATTGAAGTAGTTTTAGTAACAGACCATAACAATATTAACGGTTATCAAAAATTGCTACAAGCAATTAAAATTTTAAACAATACAATAAAACAAAATACATATACAGAACTTATTATGGGGATAGAAATTAGTTGTGCTGATAAAAATCACGTTGTTGGTATTTTTAGTGATAAGGATATTAATATAAATAAAAAAATTAATCAATGGTTAAAAGAATATATAATGAGCGAAGAAGAAGGAACATATTTAACCAGTTTGGAAGTTATTAAACAAATTGATGAATGGAAAGGAATTCCCTACATTGCTCACTTTGATAATTCGGATTTTTTTAAAGATTCTAAATTTTTAAATATTGCTTATAAGAAAAAGTTATTTAGTTTAGAAAATTTATGCGTTATTGGTCTTGCTAATAAAGAAAATTTAGCAAAAATTTCAAATAGAATAAAAGATTATTCTGATAAAGATTTTTGCTATGTTATAGATGATGATTCACATTCATTAGAAGAAATAGGAAAAAATAGTTTTTGGTTAAAAGGAAATAATAGAAATTATAATATGGTTATAAGTGCTTTAAGAGATTATAATATTTGTATAGAGTATAATGTTCCAAGAGTTCCTCAAAAATATATTAAAGGATTAGTTATTAGAAACAATGGAAAAGGTTTTTTAAAAGGTAAAGATGATAAAGATTTTTGTATATCATTTTCAGAATATTTAAATTGTTTTATCGGTGGAAGGGGCACAGGGAAAAGCACTATTATTAATATTATTGAATATACTATTCAACAAGTGGTAAAAAATGAAAAAATGCTAGATTTAATTTGTAAGTATAGTTCTATTTGGTTACTTTTTCAAATAAATAATAGGGAATATATGATACAATTATATAATCCACAAAAAGAATATGAAGACGACAGTATTTTAAAATGTTTTAGTCCATATAGCCAAAAATATAATTATAAATACAAATTTTATAATGAACAAATAAAACAATTTTTATTAGAAAGATGCATTACAGTTTATGAACTTAAAGAAAGTAAAGGAGTTTTATACAGTAAACCAGTTAATAATAAAAGAAAGTATTTAGATGATGTATTTAGCACAGCATATTCTATAAATGAATTAGTTGAAACTTCAAATAGTAATGAAATAAATGACTATATTTACAATACCTTATTTAAAAATAAAGTATTATCATCTGTAAAGAATACTATACGTATTAAATCGATTAATGGATTAAAGAAAAAATTACAAGAAGTTTCTAGTATTAAGGATTTAAGAAAAAAAGAAGTAGAAGAAGTTGTAACTAAATTTAATGATAGCCAAAAAGGAATATTACAAATTATTTATAAACAAGAAGAAAATAATTTAAATGTTTTGAATATAAAGGAATTGATTTCAAGAAAATATCCTATAAAGGATAATTATTATTATAAAAAGAAAAACATTTCTACTTTAAGCATAGTAGATTATTTAGAAGCTCTTAATGATAAACTTGGATTGGAGAAAATGTTATTATTATTTATTAACAATAGTTATGAAGAATTAGAAAAGACTATGTCTATTAAAACTTTTTTAGAAGGAAAAAATCAAAAATTAATTGATAAGCAAATTGAATTTATCAAAGATGATGAATTACTGAAGATTGTAGAATCTATTGTTAAAGATATTATAAATAACGATAATATTCCTACTATAGTTGATAGTTTAAGAAAATATATAAAAGAAATTGAAAGTTTTGATTTAGAATTCAATATAAATAATAAAGAGCAAAAAGACCAAAAAGTAATATATAAGAGTGTTAGGGAGCTTTCCCTAGGACAAAAGGTTGTTGCTATGCTGTCATTTGTTTTAGGATTTAGCGATTTTTCTGGTGATTATAGTCCTTTAGTTATAGACCAGCCAGAAGATAATTTAGATAATCAATACATTTATAAAAATTTAGTACAAAAATTAAAGGAAATAAAATCAAAAAGACAAATAATTATTGCAACCCATAATGCTACTATTGTTACAAATGCTAAAGCTGAGCAAGTAATCATAATGGAATCTGATAATATTAATGGTTGGATAAAAACAACTGGATATCCAAATGAAAAAAATATAAAAACACATATTATTAACTATCTTGAGGGTGGAATAGAATCTTTCAAGCATAAGTATTTTATTTATAAAGAAGTAATAGATTATGAAAAATAAATTTATGTTTAAAAAAGTGTAGGTTTATAAAGACTTAAATTTTAATAGAATTTAGGTCTTTTTTGTATTGGTAAAAGTTGATACTTGCTTTTTTAAATATTTGAAAAGTTTTACCACTTTTTTAAAGAAAACGGCTCGTATCTTTTTTGAAAGTCATATATTATATATTTTATGGTAAGGAGGTGTCATAAAATGAGAGAAGATATAATGCGAAAGTTAATTACTATGATATGTGATGATTATATTGAAGCATTATTAACTGGTATAGAAGAATACGAGCAAGATTTTCCCTATACTATTGCTTGTACTAATTATATTAGTGAATTAAAAGAAAAAAATATAATCGTAGAATTTAATGATGTCTTTATAGATACTGTTAGAGATAGAATTTATAGAGAAACAAGTAATTATTTAGCGAGGTAGTTTTAAAATATGGAAAGTAAAACATTTGGCTATGGTAGAGTTAGTAGTAAAGAGCAAAACGAGGAAAGACAATTAGTGGCATTTAGAGAATATGGAATTGATGAAAGAGATATTTATATTGATAAGCAAAGTGGAAAAGATTTTAATAGAGAAAATTATATTACATTAAAGCATATATTAAGAGAAAACGATTTATTAGTTATTAAGAGTATAGATAGATTAGGAAGAAATTACTCTCAGATCATTGAGGAGTGGCAAGATATTACTAAAAATATTAAAGCAGATATAGTTGTTATTGATATGCCTCTGCTTGATACTAGGAAAAACAAAGATTTACTTGGTACATTTATTAGTGATTTAGTATTACAGATATTAAGTTATGTCGCCGAGCAAGAAAGAACATTTATAAAGCAAAGACAAAGCGAGGGAATTGATATAGCATTAAAAAATGGTACTAAAAGTGGTAAACCTTTTGGAAGACCTAAAATAGAAAAACCACAAAATTTTGACATTGTGGTTAGTAAATGGAAAAAGAAAGAAATTAAAAGTAAAGAGGCAATGGAATTATTAGGGTTAAAACCTAATACATTTTATAATTTATTAAAAGAATAAAATTTAGTTTGGATTTTGTTCAAAAATGTAAAATAAGAAGAAATTTTAATCAAAAATACCACTTTTTTGCAAAAAAATGAAAAAAATTGCTGAAAATCGATTCAGGGGCTTGATTTTTTACGTATAATAATTATAGTGGAGCAACGCAGTAAGACAACATTATAATTTGAAAGGAGAGATATTTTGTATAATAGCAGTTGAAAAAAACACATTAGTTAATTTAATGTGCTAAGTATTATTGAAGTTATATTAAATTTGCAGAGATACATAACTTCAAAAAATTAAGTATAGGTTTTTTCTAATTCCTACATTTATATTATATGCTAAATATAAATAAATTAAAACTGTATTTTAGAAAAAACCTCTAAAAGTATAAAGAAAGAGGTAAAAGAGATGAAAGAAAAAGTATTAGTTTATTTAAAAATAAATAGTAATGATGAAGAAGAAATGAATTGTGAAGAAAAAAGAGCAATAGAATATTGTTATGATAACGATATGGAAATAGCAAAAATAATAAAAGATTACGAAGATGAAAATACGCTAGAAGATATATGTAGTTATGTTAGTGATAAAAGTAATGGGATATATAATCTAGTGACTAATCGTTTTGATATGATTTCAAAAGATATTGCTAAGGTGTATGATTACTATACATATTTAAGAGATTATTGTTATTGTAATCTAATCACATTGACTCATGGTAATCAATTTCATTTTAATATTAGATTAGAAAAAGGTGCTGTCAATGAGTAGCAAACAAAAAATAGTTGCTATATACACAAGAGTTAGTACAACCGACCAAGCCAGAGAAGGACACAGTTTAGAGGAACAAGAAAAGAGATTAAGGGCTATGTGTGAGGCAAATGGTTATACAGTTTATAAAGTATATACGGATGCTGGTATAAGTGGTAAGTCTGCCGAGAATAGACCTGCATATCAAAAAATGCTTAGAGATATGAAGAAAGGTAAGTTCAATTTAATAGTTGCTTTCAAAATGGATAGACTAAGTCGTAGCATTATTGATTTTGAAGAGTTCTTTAATGAGATAAAAAAATATGGCTGTGGTGTAGAATTGCTTTGCGAAAAGATAGATACAAGTGGTGCAACAGGTATGATGTTTGCTCGTATATTAGGAATATTCGCACAATTTGAAAGAGAGTTAATACAAGAAAGAACATTAGTAGGTGTTGAAAGTGCAGTAAATAAAGGTCATTTTGGAGGAAAACCTCCTCTTGGCTATAAGCATAAATTAGATGAAAGTGGAAAACATAAATTAAAACAATGGGAAATCGCCGAAGATGAGGCAAAAATAGTAAAAGAAATATTTGAGTTATGTGCTAGTGGAAAAACTTACTTTCAAATATCAAAGATATTAAAAGAAAAGTATCCAAAAGTAATATCAAGTATTAAAGTAGATAAGGAAACTGGAACAAAAAATATAATTTATAGGAAATGGAATGATAGTTCTATTTCCTGTATCTTAAATAATAAGTGCTATATGGGAACGTACGAGTATAGGAAATGCTTGGATAATAAAGATACAATAGAAATAGTTGATATTGTTCCTAAAATAGTAAGTAAAGAACTATTTAATGACTGCCAAGAAATGATAGCGAGAAATGGTAGAAATTATTATAGGTCTAAAAATTACTTATTTATTCAAAGATTAGTATGTCCTCATTGTGGTAGAATACTTGCTTGTAATGGTTGTAAAAATAAAATGAAAAACGATTACTTATATTATAAGTGTAAGGACTGTGGTATTTATCTTAGAGAAGAACTTATAGAAAATGCTTTAATTACTGAATTAAATAATTTATTAGAACTTAGTACAATTATTAAAAACAATTATTATATAACCGATAATAGAACAGCAGAAAAGTTTAATAATTGTAGATTAGACCATAAACTAAGATTTGCTATTGATGAGAAAATTATTAAAGATAAAATAGAAGTGTTAGATAGCATAGAATTAAATGAGTTATGGAAAATGACATCATACGAGGCAAAATGTGAGTTTATTAACAATTACATTGATACGATAGTTATTAAGGAACTTAAAAACAAAAGAAATAAAATAACCGAAATAGAAATAACTGATTTGAAGTTAAAATCAAACAAAGTGAAACAACTATTAGATTTTGAAGATAGTAATATGTTAGATAAAATAGTTGGTAGTGGAGTTCTTAAAGCAAGTGTAGCGGAAATGAAACACGAAAAAGATGCCGAAGAATATATTGCATTGCTAAGAGAAAAATATAAGTTTATTGCTTATGAGTGTTTTAGGGAAGAAGATTATTTCACTGACCCATTGTTATTTAAGATAATCAAAGTTAATCCTAAAAGTTATGTTGAGAAGAAAAAAGTATATGGTTTAGTATTATTAGAATACACTAATTTATTAAAACATTGTACTACTAGTTATAACAATGTTAATCAAAATGCTTAAAGGTAGTTGTTAAAATTAAAATAAAATGGTAAAATAGTCATAGATTTAAGGAAAAAATCTATGGCACTAAAATTTTGGAAACTCGTTCAGTTTCCGTGCTAAGTGTAAATACACTCCAAAAAGTGGAGTTAAAATACATGAAAAGCCGTGGAAATAAAAGGAAAATCCACGGTTTTTGTTTTTACTAAAAAAGGTGTAAAAAATGGAGATTTTTAGTGAAAAATTTATAAAATCAGAAGAATTAGAAAAAAGGATAAGAACTACGTGTAGTTTTAATAATGCTACGTGTGAGTTTCGACAAGGAAGAATACTTTATATAGGTGGTACTAATATTAGCTTTATAGAGCCTCATAAAGTAGATGTAACGATAAAAGGAAAAAAGTTAATATTAATATACTTCGATAGGAAAAATTTATTTTTATATAATAGAACAATGCCTATCACGATAAAGCAGTTTGATACTCTACTTAAAAGTATTAAGAAAGAGCTAGCATAGTTTATTAATCCTTTTGCTTTTATTGTAAGAATAGCTATTTTATGGTAAAATATAAGCATATAAAAGCAATTTTAATAGGAGTTAATGTGTATGAATGATATAGATAAGAAGAGCTTAGAGAATGCAAAAGAATTATTCTCAAGTGGTGCTATTAATGATGTTGAAATCGGTACTACAAAAGGATTACAACAAATTCATAAATATCTATTTGATGGCTTATATGATTTTGCAGGTATTATCAGAAAAGAAAATATTTCAAAAGGTAATTTTAGATTTGGTAATTCTCTTTATTTGGAAGAAATGCTAAAGAAAATTGAAACAATGAATGAGGCAACTTTAAATGAAATCATAGATAAGTATGTTGAAATGAATATTGCTCATCCATTTTTAGAGGGAAATGGTAGAAGCACAAGAATTTGGTTAGATTTAATATTAAAGAAAAATTTAAATAAAATTGTTAATTGGGAGAATATAGATAAGAAACTATATTTACAAGCGATGGAAAGAAGTCCTATTAATACATTAGAAATTAAAACTTTAATAGAAAATAATTTAACAGATGATTTAAGTTTAGAAAGTGTTTTTAAAGGAATAGAAACTTCTTACTACTATGAAACTAATGATTAAGAAATTATAAAACGAAAAGTTTGAAATCTTTTAAGTCGTGGTGCCATGTGAATAGTACTTCAAATGATTGGAGTTTCAGATAAATTTAAGAGGTGTTTTGATGAATTCAGAAGATTTAATTAAAAGAATAGATGAAAAAATAGCTCAATTAGAAAAAGAAGAAAATCCGATTGAGTTATTAAGAAAAGCACTAATTAAAAAGGAAGTTATTTCAAAGGATACAGTATTTAATCAAGAAGAATCAGAGGGGTTGTTTAGATTATTAGAGAAAGAGTTAAAAAATAAGAAAGGTAATTAAAAGTAAAAGTTGGGAAGCCCTTCTTATCACGTACCGAAAGGCAAGAACAAAGTATTTAGTAAAAAGCAGAATAAAATTATTATAAATATAACAGAATTTTATAGTGTCATTAAAAATAATAAATGTAAGGAGAGATATATATGACAATTCTTTTAGGAAAGATAAAAGGAGGCGATAGGTATAGGCCTCATAGAAAAACAATTCCTTTAAATGATGGAATGAAAATTATAATAAATGATGAGATAAATTACTATTCGTCAGATCCTAGAGATAGAACGAAGTTTCATACACACTTGATGCAGGTTTATTTAAAAACAAAATCACAGATTTTATGTGTTGGGGCTTGTCATTCTGATTCTGGTTTAGGGGAAAAAGAGTGGATAAAATGTAATTCTAAATGTATCATATTCTTGAAAGGTAATACAATTGCCAATCAATACTATGTAGATAAAATATTTGATATCACTCTTATGAAAGTTGTCCAATTATCGAAGCAACAAATAGAAAGTCAATATGGTATAAAATTGGAAGACAATATAAAAGTACCTGAAATAGAAGAAAAAGAAAAATTAAAAGCCAAACTGAAAGTGAAACAGAGGACGCCATGGATAAAGAAGTAAAATTATTTATGGTATTTGATATATTAGGGGATATAGTAAGAACGGGACCAAAACTTTGGCATGTTGATCGAACAAGGCTAGAAGATGTGAAAAACCATACATTAGACTTACTTTTGATCATAAGAATTTTAAAAAGAAATTTACCAGATACTATAAATTATGATAAAATTTTTGATTATGCATTGTTCCATGATTTACCAGAAGCAATCACAGGGGATATCACAAAATTTGAGGGTGTTCCAGATGAGGAAATTGAAAAAGTGACAAGCATAGCTATTGAATATTTATCAAAGAAATTTAAAAAGGTTTTAGATCTTTCTAGTATATTAAAAAGTTATGAAAATAGAGCTGATATTGAATCAAAGATTGTTCATATGATCGATAAAATTCATTCTGCAACTACTTTTATAAAATATCAAAGTGAACAAAGTATCGATATGAATGATCCTAGGATTATTCCAGAGTTAAGAAATCATCCGTTTGTAAATGATAAAATTCTGGAAGGAAAAGATTTAGCGGATATATTTTTTGAATTTCATATGCAATCTGTTTTTATCACTGAAGAGGAGTGTGTAAAATATAACATAACAAAAGAAGATGTGGAGCAAATTGTAAATACTATAAGATCCTTTGCATCTGAAATATACAAACAGAAATTAGAAGGTATCTTGTTAGACGTCAAATCTGATTTTCCTAATGTAGCTATGAAGTATAATAAAAGAATTTAGATTAATTTTTCTTTTATTTCAATAAAAATAATTTAAAATTAAAACATAAGGCAATCAAAATTGTCTTTTTTAGTAGAAAGAAAATTATTAGATATATGATAAAATTTAACATCTGTAAAGTATAAAGTAAACTATATAATAATTATTTAAAAATATAAAAATTTTTGATATAATTGGATTGTTAGAAGAAAGTAGAGGCGAGTTACATGTTTCTTGGAGAAGAACCTATTCATATTAAAGTAGAAAGAAAAGAAGATATTGCTCCTATCGTATTAATGCCAGGAGATCCACTTCGAGCAAAATATATTGCTGATGTATTTTTAAGTAATGCAAAATTGGTGACAAGTGTTCGAAATATGCTAGGATTTACTGGTGAATATAAAGGACATAAAGTGACAGTTATGGCCAGTGGTATGGGTATGCCTAGCATGATGATTTATGCATTTGAATTGTTCCATTATTTTAATGTACAAAAAATCATTCGGATTGGTACATGTGGTGCAGTAGCAGAGGAAGCTAAAATCAATGAAATTATTTTGAGTGATAGTGTTTATACAGAAAGTAATTTTGCATATACGTTTAATGAATATAAAGATCATGTAGTATATGCTGATTCTAAGTTAAACGCAAACATTTTAGAGTCTGCATCTGCTTTAGGAATGGATACTAGAGTCCATAAAGGTATGCTTACTACTATGGATGTTTTTGGACCTTATATTGATTATGATAGAGTTTTAGAAAGAATCCCTAAGGAATATAAAATTCTTGGTGAGGAAATGGAAGCATTTGCTTTAATTCATGTAGCCAATAGCTTTCACCGTAGTGCGACTGCTATGGCAACTGTAGTAGATTCTAAATTTTCAGATATTGTTTTATCTATCGAAGAACGTCAAGAGTCTTTAAATGATATGATACGTTTAGCTTTAGAATCCATAATAAAATAGATATAGAATATAGAAAACACTATATATGTAAAATGACGACTGAATAAGAGAAAGTACAAAGATTAAAAAATGTTACAGATGATTTAGCTGATGTAAACTAAAATGTTTGTACTTTTTTTATAATAAAATGTAGATTATATGATAGAAAGGATCGATCATATGGGGTGGATATGGATTATTTACTGGCTAATTATAATTGCGATTCCTTTGGTAATGGCTACAATTTCTATTATACATAAAATATATAAAGAAGGTATTCTACTGCTTGTATTAACTTTGTTAGTTTATTTATGGAATTTTTATTTTTTAGTTTATGGAGATTGGCAAGCGGGCTATGAAAATGAATTTGTTTATTTATTTAGAACAGCAGGAAAAGGAAATGTACAAAGTATAGGGATTTTGGTAGGGTATATATGTATTTTTATGGGTTGCTTTCTAAACTTTCAAAAGTTGAAAATGTGCAAACATTAACTAAGACTTGACTTATGTCGAGTTTTTTTAAAAACTATTGACAAACGTTTGTTCGTGATATATAATAAACATAGGTGATAGAAATGTATGGTAAAATTTTAGCTGATAATGAGTATCAACAAATAATGAATAAAATATCTTCTTTTCAATTTATCGATGATGGTAAATGGGATTGGGAACATGGAAGAGAGCATGCATTAAGAGTATCTGAATATACCAAACGTATTTTAAGTGATTTGAAGGTGGATGCTCATGATATTGAATTAGGTATGATAGCAGCTCTCTTACATGATATTGGTCTTTCTTCAGGAACAAAGAAAAATCATGCTGAAAAAAGTGCAGAGATGGCTCAAAAATATTTACAAAAATGGAAGATAGGAAATATAGATAAGAAGAAAATTATTGATGCTATAAAAGATCATTCCAATGGAAAAAATATAAAGAGTTTTATTGGGGCTGCGTTGCTTTTGGCTGACAAGTTAGATATTAGTTATCATAGGGTAAAAAACTCTAGTATTCGTGATGAAATAAATATGGAATTTTCTAAAATAAATAGAGTTGATGTTGAAATATGTGGAGATTACATATATATATTTTTTAAAACATTCAAAAAATTTAATCCTCAAATTTTTAAAAACTGGGAAAAGCCTTTGACGATTCCATATATGGTAGCTAAATATTTAAATAAAAAATGTATTATAAAATTGAATCATGAAAATTTAGAAATAGAAAGTGTGGTTGGTAAAGAAAAATGCAAACAGATTTGTTAGTGATTCCTGGAATAGGTGTTAAGATAAAAAATGATTTAATTCAAATTGGATATAAAAGTGTAGAGTCATTAAAAAATAAGAATCCAGAATTTTTGTATGAAAAATTATGTGTTATGAAAGGTCATATAGTGGATCGTTGTGTGTTATACGTAATCCGCTGTGCTGTATATTTTGCTAGTAATACAATAAAAGACCCTGAAAAATTAAAATGGTATAATTGGAAGGATTGTGGTTAGATCCTTTTTTAGATTATAAAAATTTTGTATGAAATATTAGCATATAGATCATAATATAAATGAAGTATAAACCCCTCTATTCTTTTTAAGAAATTATATCAAAATAGGTTAAAAATTGTTACAGTTCAGTTAAAAAGATTGAACTGTAACCTAAAAATCTATATATTGGTATAAAATTCCTATTTTATGGTTGACAACTGCTCAAATATGTTATAAAATGAAAATGTTCAATTGAAAGAGATGATTTATTTGTGATAAATTGTTCATTCATTTGCAATATGACATTAGTAAAATATAAAGATGTCAGTATGATTGTTTGTAGGTTAGATTTAGTTTGCCTCGTAGCCAAGCGGTAAGGCACCACACTTTGACTGTGGCATGCGCTAGTTCGAATCTAGCCGAGGCAGCCACATTTTGTCCCGTTAGCTCAGCTGGTAGAGCATTTGACTTTTAATCAAAGGGTCCCGAGTTCGAATCTCGGGCGGGACACCATTTAGAATTTAAAAAAGCCTTTGTTTTTCAAAGGTTTTTTGCGATTTCATTTTTATTGTTTATATGGTAATGTAATATGGAATTTGTGGTTGTTTTCTACTATAGACAGCACGTAGTTAACAAAACTGGAATGAAACAAAAAATGAACAAATAGAAAATCATATATATTTATTTTTACCAGTATTCTATCATCCATCTTATAAAATCATTCTATAAACTTTACAATATTTAATTGAAAATAAATCGTTTTAACTTTTATAAATTACCAATAGGGTTTATAATAATTGGTAGAATGATTCTATTTTTTGTATCATGATATATTTATTTTATTGTGAAGAATGAATAGGAGTATCTTTTGATAACTTTGTAATAAAAAATGATATTGAATGGGTAAAGGAGCATTTATGAAAAAAATTGATAAAAACTATTATATTCTTATATTATTTTCGTTAATATTGATAGGAATTACAATCCCAGCCAATCATCTATTTGGTTCTTTAGTTGATTGGTTTCCTCAACATATTATGTTTCCCGATTATTTTAGAAATCTATTTTATGAAACAGGTGACTTTTTTCCAGACTTTGCTCTAGCACTAGGTGCAGGTCAAAATATATTTCATTTTTCATATTATGGACTTTTGAATCCTATTATTTTATTGTCATATTTATTTCCTTTTATTGATATGACAACATATTTAATGTCGATAAACTCTTTTCTTTATATTTTAACAGGTGTATTAATATATAAATGGGTTAAGAGACATTTTTCGAGGGAAGTGTCATTGTCTATATCTATACTTGCCTTATGTGTAAGTCCACTCCTTTTTCATTTTCATCGTCATTTTATGTTTGTTTCATATATGCCTTTTCTAGTTATGGCACTTATAGGAGTAGAATCTTTTTTTGATCACAAGAAACGTTTGCCTTTGATTTTAAGTATCTTTCTGATTATTATGACAAGCTACTATTATAGCATTCCTAGCATTGTTGTAATTAGCTTTTATGGGATTTATCAATTTATACATAAAACAAAAGAAATAAAAATAAGTACTTTTTTAAAAAAAGGTCTTTCTTTTTTATATTGTATAGTCTTAGGCATTTTATTATCTTCTATATTATTACTTCCAACTTTTTACTGTATATTTAATGGTAGGAGTACAAGTGGTTCAACTTCTTTATGGGAACATTTGATACCTCAAATAAATTTGGATAGTATTTTATATAGCAATTATAGTATGGGACTTGCAGCGATTGCTGTAGTAGCGTTACTTTATAATCTTTTTCATAAAAAGAAAGAGAATATATTTTTATCTATCAGTTGTGTCATTTTGCTGATCTTTCCCATATTTTCTTATATATTGAATGGATTTTTATATATAAGAAATAAGGTCTGGATTCCCTTTTTTCCTCTCTTTATATATATGATAGGAATTTTATTACAAGATTTACGTGATAAAAAAGTGGATAAAAAATTTTTTAGTATTTTCCCTATTTTAATAGGATTTATATTTATAATGGGCTATCATACGCTTTGGTTTTATATAGATTGTGTCACTGTATATTTTTTACTTTTATTTTATTTCTATTTTCCAAAATGGGAGAAAATATATTGTGTAGGATTTGTGATTCCTATTGTGTTAGTGTATTGTCTCAATATATCTGATAAATATGTATCAAAAGAAATGTATAGAAATGCGATTCATAGCAAAGATGAAATACAAAATATTTTAAAAAAAGAAAAAGATTGGATTAGAGTAGCCCATTTAGATGAGAGTTTGTATAATGTAAATAAAATATATGGGGAAGGGTATTATACAGATTCTATTTATTCTTCTGTTTATAATAAAAACTATAAACAGTTTTATAATAGGATTTTTCATAATCCTTTATCATACCGAAATATATTAATTACCTCTGATAACCATAATCTTTTGTACCAAATGTTTATGGGAGATAAATATATATATAGTAATCATAATATGCTTGGGTATCAGAAAGTCGCAGATTCTATTTTTAAAAACAATAATGTCCTTCCTGTTGCATATGCTACGACTCATTTTATTGAGAAATCTGAGTTCTCAAAACTTTCATATCCATTTACAGTGGAAACGATTTTAAAAAATGCTGTAGTTGAGAAGAAAACGAAAAATTTGATAGATACAAGTGTAAAAAGAGTTGATATTGATTATAAAATAGATTTTTCGAAACATTTAAAAATTGAAAAGAAAAATGATCATTACAAGATTGTTGCAGATCCAAATAATCAATTGATTTTAAAACTAGATGAGATGATTAGAAATAAAGTTTTACTTATTGATTTTAAAATAGGTAAAGAATGGGATTGCTCAAAGGGGGATGCTTCCATTTCCGTTCATCATACTAAAAACACATTAACTTGTAAGCAATGGCAATACAAAAATAATAATAAGAGATTTCACTATGTTATATCAGAGAAAGAATTAGAGAAGTTACAGATTGCTTTTGCTCCTGGTGAATATGATATTAGTGATATTCATGTATATGAGATAGAGTATCAAAATCTTTCTAATATTCAAGAAAATATAATTCCGTTTGCGTTAGATAAATCAAAAACATCTGGAGATTATATTGAAGGGAAAATTAAACTATCTCAAGATGGTTATTTTATTACTAGTATTCCCTATGATAGTGGATTCGTTATCATAGACAATGGTCGGAAGATTGACTATGAAAAAGTAAATACAGCCTTTTTGGGTTTTCCATTAGATAAAGGTCATCATGTAATCAAGATAGAATATCGTGCTAAGGGAGCACAAATAGGGAGAATTTTATCAGTAAGCAGTTTGTTGTTTTTACTGATTACAGAAGGATATTTATTTTATAAACAGAATAAATTAAAAAAATGATATAAAAGCAATTAGATTATGCATCTGATTGTTTTTTTGATTAGATAAATTGTCACTGAATGAATTAGATTGTGTATTTTAGCATGTCTAATAACTCTTTCTAAAAATGCATGAATTTGAAAAAATATAGGAATATCTGTTGACAAGATAAATATACTATAGTATAATCAAAACTGTTCAGCACAGAATTTTATATTAGAATGTTTACCATTTTAAATTAAATGGATTTGCCTGGATGGCGAAATTGGTAGACGCAAGGGACTTAAAATCCCTCGGGAGTCAAATCCCGTGCCGGTTCAAGTCCGGCTCTAGGCACCAATGTGGAGAAATACCCAAGTCTGGTTGAAGGGACCGGTCTTGAAAACCGGGAGGTCGGAAACGGCGCGGGGGTTCGAATCCCTCTTTCTCCGCCATTTAAAAATTTCTGAATATCGCGGGGTGGAGCAGTGGTAGCTCGTTGGGCTCATAACCCAAAGGTCGTTGGTTCAAATCCAGCCCCCGCAACCAAATGGTCCCGTGGTGTAGCGGTTATCACGTCTGCCTGTCACGCAGAAGATCGCGAGTTCAATTCTCGTCGGGACCGCCATTTTTTTTGTTTGGCTCTGTAGCTCAGTCGGTAGAGCAAGGGACTGAAAATCCCTGTGTCGGTGGTTCGATTCCACTCGGAGCCACCATTTAATTGATTATTAGGTCGCGTACTGAGGATCTTATAAGATGCGCTCGTAGCTCAGCTGGATAGAGTGTTTGGCTACGAACCAAAAGGTCAGGGGTTCGAATCCCTTCGGGCGCACCATTTATCGGGAAATGGCTCAACTTGGTAGAGCACCTGGTTTGGGACCAGGGGGTTGCAGGTTCAAATCCTGTTTTCCCGACCATCGTGTATTTTACCCTTATTTTATAAGGGTTTTATTTTTTTAGGTACTATTTTTTTATAAATTATCTAATAAATCGACAATTTCATTTGGAATTGTTGGAAATAAATGCATATATGTATCTTGCATTACTTGTATTGTATGCCCCATTCTATTGCTCATTATTAAAAAGAAGTAAAAAAATAGATTCATAAGTTTCTATTTTTTTCTATTATAATTGTAAAAGAAATGGTAATTTTTGATGAATCCTAATATTATTATGCCATGCTTTTGAGAATATGATATAATATAATATGTTGTAAAGAAGGTGGAGTATGCAGAATGAAAAAAAAGAGAAAAGCGAAGTAAAGCGTTCTCATAAAATAGAAAATGATACAAATAAAAAGACAAGCAATAATAAAAGCAATGCAAAAAAATCAAATCGTCAGTCTACAAAAAATAATAAAAATGAAACAAAAGCGAAAAAGAAGAATGCTTCTACTAGTAGAAAAAAAGATGATTCTAATTTGGATTCAAAAACAAAGAAACCAGTAGAAAAAAATAGTACTAAATCTAAGGGTTCAACAAATAAAAAGACTTCCAGTAATCGTTCTTCTAAAAGTCGTACATCACAAAAGAAAAAAGATCTAGAAAAAACACAAATATTGCAAAAAGGGGATATAGAAGAATATAAGAAGGTTTTACCAGATACCATAATGTCTGATATAGATAAAAATTTAAATAAACAAAATCTTGATGAAACAGTTATTTTAAATGAATCTGATAAAGAAAGTATTAAACAAATAGAACCAGAAATGTCTGATATTTTTAGTAATACAACAAAAATAGATTTTCAAAATATAAAAAATAATCTAAAAAGCGAAGTCATGGATGATTTTTATATAGAAAAGAAATCTGGTAACTTTAAAATGCTGTGTATTATTCTGTTTATATTAGTGATCATTTTAATAGGATTTATTATTGCGCATTTCTGTACATTTAATCATAATAAAAAAGTTATTATAAAAGAGAAAAAAGTGTCTTATTCAGTCCTCAATGAAAATAATGTATTTTTAGGTGATTCTTTGACACATAGATATGATCTAAAGAAATATTTTGAAGATAAACCTATTGTTAATAGTGGTGAAGATGGCTATAAAACAACAGACATTCTTGATAATTTAGAAAAAATGGTATATGAATATAATCCTTCTAAGGTATTTCTTCTCATTGGGACAAATGATTTACCTACTACTAGCATAGATGAGATTGTTAATAATATTAAAAAAATAGTAAGTAAAATAAAAGAGAATAAAGCATATACAACCATATATATTGAATCCCTTTATCCTATTAATCCAGAAAAAATAAAAAATCGTAAGAATGAGGATATTGATGAAATTAATAAAAAATTAGAGCAATTATGTAAAGATGAAAAAATAAATTATATTGATATAAATTCTATACTAAAAAATGATGATGGAAATTTGAAGGAAGAATATAGTGATGATGGACTTCATATGAATGAAGTGGCATATGAAAATATTTCTAATCAATTAAGACAATATTTGAAGTAATATTTATAAAAAATTATAGGAGCAATCTTATAATTTTTTTGTTTAACGCAAAATTAATTATTACATAAAATAAAAAAGGAGGTATATTATGGAACACAAATATACATTTGGTAGAGATACTTATATTTACGATGATAACTATGGCGTAAAGATGTCCTCTTATATCCCTTTAGCGCCCCCACAATCACAAGATGGTATTGTTGGTTTAGAATATATGATGAAACCAAAACCTGTTTTTGATGATCCCAATTATAAAGCATGTGGAAAATTAAAAGAAAAAGTAGCAATCGTTACAGGAGGAGATTCTGGACTTGGGAGAGCGTGTGCTATTGCATTTGCTAAAGAAGGTGCTACTATTGTAATTCCATATTTTAATGAGGATAAAGATGCGAAGGAAACGAAACAAATCATTGAATCTTATCAAGGGCAATGTTTGCTATTACAAGGAGATTTAAGTAAAAAAGAATTCTGTGAAAAAGTAGTTTGTGAAACGATTCAAAAATATGGAAAGATAGATATTTTAGTTAATAATGCAGGTGTACAATACCAAGCTGATTCATTAGAAGAAATTACTGATGAACAGTTTGATTGGACTATGAAGGTAAATATTTATGGAATGTTTTATCTAACTAGGGCCTGTTTGCCATATTTAAAAGAGGGAAGTTCTATTATTAATTTAACATCTATTACTACTTTTGAAGGAGATCCACAATTAATGGACTATGTTACTACAAAAGGTGCCATTGTTGGATTTACGCGTTCATTAGCAAGGAATCTGGCATTAAAAAAGATACGTGTTAATGCCATCGCTCCTGGATTTTTTTGGACTCCTTTACAACCCAATTGTTGGCAGGCAGAAAAAATTCCTACGTTAGGTGCTAATGCTGCTGTTGGTCATGGTGCAATGCCTTACCAATTAGCACCTACTTATGTTTTTTTAGCAAGTGACGATTCGTCTTATATGACAGGGCAAGTTATACATGTAAATGGTGGAGAAATTATGGGTTAAGAAAAGAACATTGTTCTTTTTTTGTTTCAGAAGATATAAAAATAAATTTAGAGAATAGATCAAATATCGTTATCTTTTATTACTACTATATATTATAATTCTTTGAAAGTAAGAAATCTGTTTAAACATTTTCAGTATTGTTACATAGACATAATTGTATTCCTATAGTATAATAATAGTATTCCTTAAGGAGGCGATTATAGTGACTAAAATAAAAACAGGATTCCCATCTATTGATAAACCCCAGAATGATGGATATGGTTTTTTAGCAAAACATCCCTTTATTCCTGATATGAGCATCTATAGTGCGATTCAATTATTAAGTACATTTTATAGAGGCAATGAAGCAATCGATTGCTTAGATTTGATTGCCGATTATAACCAATTATTAAAAGATTCTGTTACAGTTTCTTTAGCACTAAAAGAACTGGGTGTAAAAAATGGGGATATTATATCTGTTAGTATGCCTAATTTTTATCAAGCTGTTGCAACATTCCTTGCATGTAATAGAATTGGGGCAGTGACTACATTTTTAAATGCAAGTGCATCCCAAGATGAAATCAATGAATATTTGAATTTATTTGAATCTCCAATATTTATAAATTATGATAAAATGAAAGATGAAAATAAAAGTATTAAAAAGAAAACAAGCGTAAGATATATTATTACTTTAAATAAAAAGAAAATAAATTCATTATCACTTAGTAGTGATTATCGTATAACGAGTGATGATGATATGATTGATTTTCATAGTCTTGCTAGTATATCAAAATTTCAAAAAAAAGGATTTGCATTGCAATCTGGTCAAAATGACGCTTTAATTCTTTTTACGAGTGGATCTACAGGTAAACCAAAATCAGTTGTATTAACCAATAAAAATATATTAGCTGCTGGAACCTATCTAAAAAATTCGAGTCGATCTAGATCATTAAATGGTAGTAGAACACTAGTATGTGTTCCCTTTACTTATCCATATGGATTTGCAACATCAACTATCATGACTTTATTAACAGGAAAAACAGCTATTCTCGCTCCTAATATTTCTAAAGATACAATTATGTATTATTTAAAAAAGAATCCTAATATTATTTTTGGTTCTCCTGCTTTGCTGGATTTAATTATGAGATATACAAAAGAAAATGAAGATTTGTCTTCTGTAACAACATTTATCTCAGGGGGAGACTTTTTAACCCCATCTCGATTTAGAAGTGGAAAACAATTTTTTCATTTACATGGTGCACATGATGTCGAAATAGGAAATGGATCTGGAAATGCAGAGACAGTCAGTTGTGGAACAAATCCAACTGGGATAAAGATAAGGCCTGAAACGGCTGGAAAAATATTAGTGGGGACAGATGCTATGATTGTTGATGCCGAAACTATGGAAGAGAAGAAATATGGAGAAGAGGGGCTTCTTTGTGTTTCTGGAGAACATGTATTTAAAGGATATTATAAAGAACCAGAATTAACAAGACAATCAAAGATTATTAAAAATGGAAAAGAATATTTCAAAACTGGTACTATGGGATTTATTGATGAGGAAGGGTACTTTACATTAACAGGAAGAGAATCGAGATTTTATATTATTTCCACATTAAATAAAGTTTACTGTGATCATGTACAAACTATTTTATCTTCCTTTGATTGTATAGAAGACTGTGCCATTGTAAAAGTTCCTGATAAAGATATGCTCTATGTGAATAAAGCTTATATTGTTTTGAAGAGGGGAATAAAAAAAGATGAAGCTACAATAGACTATATTCGAAGGTTATGTGAAAGTTCTATTACCACACTCACAGGAGATATAGAACAGCTAAAATGGTATGAAATACCAACTTATATAGAATTTGTAAATGAACTTCCGAGAAGACAAGGTACAGAGAAAATCAATTATCAAGAATTAGAAAAAGATGCAGAATTAAAAGGAAATGCAAATAAAAGACTTATAAAAAGATAATATACTGAAATATTATCTTTTTTCGTGTATAATGGTATATAAACAGGTGGTGATCGTATGGGAAGTGGAATTTTTTTTCCTTTATGTGCTATACCCTTTAGTATACTTATCATTATTTTATTTTATGTGAAGGGGCATGTAAAAAGTAAGGAAACAAAAATATATGAGGTTCTCATTGTTTCTAATTTAACAGGGTTATTTATAGAAATACTTTGTACTTATGCTTCTAGAATACATGATATTTATCCTCTTATAAGTACATTTATATATAAATCATATTTGATGTATATTATTGTTTGGATATCTACATTTGCCTACTATATTTTTAGCATTTCTAAAGAAAATGAAAATAAGATCAAAAAAGAACGATATTTAAAAATTGCTATTTACTATATGATTGTAACAGTGATACTTATTTTATTACCAATCGATGTAGTAATAAAAGATAATTTTCAAATAAGATATACAGTAGGATTAGGTGTACAGTTTTCATATTTTATTTCGGCGATTGCTATAATAGTTATTGTTATATCTATGATTTTAAATCGTAAAAATTTAAAGGATAAAAAATATGTGCCTGTCTTTGTATTTTTAATATTAGGTACTTTTGCAATTGGAATTCAAAGTACCCATCCAGAAATTTTGATAATGACATATGTGGAAACATTAATATCTGTAATCATGTTTTTTACTATGGAAAATCCTGATATTAAAATGATTGAAAAGTTAAAACTCGCAAAAGATCAAGCAGAAAAAGCAAATCGAGCAAAATCAGATTTTTTATC
>CANPPW010000023.1 GCA_947576095.1 uncultured Mycoplasmatota bacterium
AATATATCATTTCCTTCTCTTTAAGTCAACTCCTTTTTTTATTTTTTTTCAATTTTTTTGTTTTTTGCAAAAAAAAACAAATTTTTACACCATTTTCTCTTCTACTCTAGAATAATAAAATTACTTTTGTGTTAGTTTTTTATAGATTTCATAAAACTGTAAATTCTTTTGTTTATCAAATATAATGCTTTTGTTCCGATATAATGTAATCAATCTATCTAATCCACTATGTATCACTGTATCTAGAATTGGTCCATAGTGCATTTGCCTTTTATGATATTCATACTCAAGTTTATCTAATATTTTAAATTCCCCTGTCGGAAAAATGCGCAAATCTAAATCATAATCAATATATTTAATTGTACCTTCTTCTATAATAAAGGGAGTTGCAATATTACAGTAATATGTAATTCCTGTTTTTTTGAGTTGTACAATGATATTAAACCATTCATGTTTAAAAAAATACATGATAGCAGGTTCCCTTGTTTTCCACTTATCTCCACTCGCCTCTGTTACCATTGTTTTATTATTTCCGAAAACAAGATATTCTTTATGCTCCTCCAATAAAACAGCCTCATCCCAAGCCTGATGCACACTTCCATTATGTTTATAACATTGTATAGCTAGCTGGTCTCCAATTTTTATTTTATTCATGTCTACCACCTTTTTTATTATAGCTGTTTTTTAAAAAAAAAGGAAGAAAAAAACACCTAAGTGTTCTAATGTATCATTTCTTTCATAAGTTCTATCGCCTTTTGTCTTTGATTGTCTAAATCTGGTACAGGATTTTCCAAATATGTAGAAGAAAGTTCCACTTCGATATCTGGCTGAATTCCCTTTTCATGAATCCAAGTCCCATTAGGGGTTAACCACTTTTTTACTGTAATTTTATATTCACTATCAGAAGAAAGTGGAATCAATTCCTGAACAGTCCCCTTACCAAAGGTTTTTTTACCAACTATCTTGGCATTTGTATTTTCTTTAATAGCCGCCACAAATAATTCAGAACCTGATGCAGACTCCCCATTTGTCAGAAAAATAATAGGGTATTTTTTGGTATCCTTTCCCGTTGAATATTTTTTATCTTTTTTTCCTTTTGTTTCCACCTGATAGATCACATGAGAAGCATCTAATAAAGCAGAACTCATTTCAGCAGCCGAAGACAAGTGTCCTCCTCCATTACCTCTAACATCTATAATAAGTCCCTTCATACCCTCTTTCTCTAAATTTTTAAGGGCACTTTTAAATTGTTCTGCTGTATTAAGGGCAAAAATATCAACTTGTATATAACCTATTTTTTGATCTTGATCAATCATAGAAAAATGAACTGATTTCAAAATAACCTTTTCCTTTTTCAAGGTTATCTTTTTTTCATTTTTATCTCTGATAAAAACAAAATGAATATCCCCACTTTTTTCTTGGATCAATTGAGTCACTTCATGAGCTTCCCTATTTGTCACATCTACACCATCAATACTTTTTACAATGTCAAAAGGCTCAACGCCCATTTTTTTAGCAGGTGTGTCATCATAAACTTCTATTACTGTTAGCTTATTTTCATATTTAGCTATACTAATTCCTAAACCATTATATTCTCCCTTTAAACTAATATCAAAAGTATTAGATTCACTTCTATCTAAAAAGTTACTATAATCATCTCCAAGTGATTCAACCATTCCTTTAATCGCAGCATCAACCAGTTCTTTTTTATCAATCTTACCATAATAATTCTCAGTAATATATTCATAATTTTCAGCAAATCTATTAATATATTCATCCTTTTTTATATTCGTAGATCCCGACTCTTTTCTTAAAAGTTGTCCTGCCGAAAAACTAAACATGCAAGTAAGAATTAAAAGAAGCAAAACTTCTACCATTCCAAAAATCTTATGGTTACTATATCTTTTCTGATTCATTTGATCACCTCTTTTACTATATCATAAAATTTTTTTCATTTCTATATCACAAAGTCTATAGACACTCCAGTTTACATTTGAAAAAAAACAGAATCACTTCTGTCATTCTATTTTATCATCTCATTTAATTTGTTTTTTACCTCTTCCATTCCTTCTATTGCTTCTACCACACTATTATTTTTTACTTTAAAAAGGGTCGTAGTTTTTACACCTAAAGATTCTATATCATCTGTTATTAAATGTGATTCTTCTTTTTTATAAGGTTGATTAAAGGCTTCATCTAGATAAGATATATATATCTTTAAACTTCCTTCTTTTTCTTGATAAGTAGATAAATTGCTAGAAAACTTACTCTTTTCTGTTTTTTTATCTATTAACAGAACATAATATTCTTCTTTATTTTGCTTTAGTAAATTTCCTAGTAAAATATCGTCATACTGAATAACACTATCCTGTATTGTACCCAAATCCTGTTTTGGTGTATTTTTCTCTTTTTTAGTAACCCAGGTTGTAATTAAATAAAAAGCTGCGAATATTACTAAAATAACAAAAATTAATTCGACCAACTTTGTCACTTCATCATTACTGCTTTTAATCTCTCCATAAATTTTTTGATTTTTATCATGCATCTTTTTCTTCATCGATACTGTTTTATTTCTATCTATATTTTTTTCATGCAATGCATTTTTCTTACTTGTTTTTTTTGCCATGTTTTCACCCAAGTATAATTATAACACACATTTTCTATTTTTTCCACACTATTTACTTACTGGAAGTACACTAATGGAATTGGCTATATTTAAAAGTTCTTTACTACTAAGTTTATCTGATGTAATATAATACTCTACATGATTACTAATCCATGAAATAGAACCATCTGAAACGTTCCCTACTACATCTCCAACCATCTCAATTTCTCCTACTACAGGTATAATAGATTCACTAGACTCTACTGATACAGTTTCTTCAACAAGCATAAATGGACTTTCGCCAGCAAAATTTAAAATAACTCTTTCTCCATTATCTTTTTTTATTCTATTTTGACTTACTAATTTTGTATTTACTGGTACATACATTGGATACACAATATCCTCAATTTTAGAAACTTCTTTTGCATTTGCATTTGCACTTACTTCCATATTATCTTTTAATGTAAAATAATTTTTATCATAATTGGATTTTAAATCCACATTTTTCATTTGCATTTTCATTTTGACTTGATTTTCTTTATTCAACACTTCAACTTTTGTGATTTTTTTATTTTTATCAATATAAATCTTTTGCTTAACCAATTCTTTATTATTTGCATATGTTGCTTTTACTGTAAATATAAATCCATCTTTGTCTTTCGCAAAAGTTCTTTCTTTATCACTTTTAATATCATCTACTAAATTCTGTAATAAATACGTTTGAGAATTGTTATATGGCCATTCGCTTTGAAATTTAAAGCTTTTATTTAATGATGGTGTCAATACATAAACACCGTCATCATTTTTTAGAATAATTTGTTCATGATTATTGGTTTGGTTTTTCAGACTAACTCGAAATTTATCCTGTTTTTCATATGAAACATCAACATCATATATATATTTTTCTTCATTACTTATAATCTCTAGTTCTCCTTTCAAATGATATGCTTTTGCTTTATCAACCGCATTATCTAAACCTTTTAAAACATCATTCTCACCCATTTTTCCACATCCAGTTAAAAGAAATATACAAGCAAACACAGCAATTACTATTCTTTTTTTCATTTTTTCACCTCTTAATTTCATTTAAATATATGTATATTTGAAAATAGTTATGAATAATCTAAATAAATTTACACATATTATTAGTAAAAAAGAAAGGAGAATTTATGGAAACATTACAGAAAATAGCACTTATTTTTACGATCATCGGTGCAATTAACTGGGGTTTAATTGGTCTTTTAGATTTTAACTTAGTGGCTTCTTTATTTGGAGACGGCAGTATGCTAAGTCGCATTGTTTATATGATCGTTGGTATTTGCGGTCTTATTAATATAGGTATTTTCTTTAATCATTTCGATGAAAGATAGTAGATACCTCAACTTAACGATATAGCAGTGGATATATCGTTTTTGTAATTTTACCTGTCAATGATTTAAAGTTATGAAATATATTTAAATAGGAGTGTGAAAATATGAATATAGTTGATAAAAATTTTAATCAATTAGTAAAAGAAATAAAAAGTTTAAATCCTTACGAACTATACTATCGAATTCGCCGAGGGTTTGACAATATTCCAAATGAAACTAAAGAAAGTTGCATAACTTTTTTTAACCAATTTGATTACTGGGGAAAACTAGATCCACAAAATAACAATTATGAAGAAATCGAGAAAAAAACCGAGGCTTTTGTTTCACATATCGATGATTTTGTATGGTTATATGAGCATTTAGGAGATTATCGTTCAAAGAAAACATTGTATTCTATTCTAAACAATTGGTATCAATATGATTTTGTAACAACTACCGAAGCACAAGAAACAATGTTCGATGACTATTTTGATTTAGATCTAGTAAAATGCAGTAAAGATGAAGTAATTGTGGATTTAGGGGCATATATAGGCGATACCATTCATTCCTATATCAAAAATTATGGAAGCGATTGCTATAAAAAAATATATTGTTACGAAATTACACCTAGTACCTTTGATTTATTACAAGAAAATTTAAAAGACTATCCAAACGTTGAATGTAGAATGAAGGGAATCGGAGATAAAACCGAAAATCTAAAATTGATGGATCATAAAACCAGTGCTTCTGCTAATACTTTATCAAATGATGAAAATGGCAATGTTGTAATGACAACATTAGATGCAGATATCAAAGAAAAAATTACCTTAATCAAAGCTGATATTGAGGGTTTTGAACAAAAGGCACTGATGGGAAGTAAAAGACATATAGAAAAAGATCGCCCTAAGCTATTATTCTCTGTTTATCATAACAATGAAGATTTATGGAAAATCGCAAAAATGATCTATGAAATAGAACAATCATACAGTTTTTACTTACGATATCATGGTTCTCCAATCTATCCAACAGAAATTACTTTAATTGCTCTCCCAAATAAAATATAGGTAAAATAAAACAACTATTAAAAACCTAATAGTTGTTTTTGATTGATTACTTTTTGATAATTTTTATTTTTACTTTTTTTGTTTTCGAAGTATATTCTACTTTCACATCGGAGCCATCTACCTTAACAGGAACTTCATACTCACCTTCTGTGTATCCATCTAAATCTAGATACGCACTTATATCATCTGATTCAATTTGATCAATAACTGCTTTTACACCTTTTAAAGATACAGCTACTTTAATATCATCTAAACTCATTCCTTGCACAGTAAACCCTTCCCCGAGATTTCGATACTCAATATTAACATTATTGATTTCCTTATTGGATACTGGCCCCAATACAACTGAAACAGTAATATTATTAATATTCATTGATTTAATACCTACAGGTTTTTTTATCTCCATTTTATATGTTTTATTTTCTTTTAAATCTGCAATATTCACTTTTACTGGTATATATTTTAAATTAGCAAGTTTTTCTTCATCCCCATAAACTGTAATTTTTGTCTCGCTACTATCAATAGAGGCAATTGCCATACCAAAAGCTAAATCTCCCGTTGGAATGACTTTAATTGGAAGTTCTTTACTTGGAGAGGCAATCTCTACCTTAGCATCAATTTTTAAAGGGACAATTTCCACATCAACTGGATTTCCGTCCGTATCATAGGCCTTAAGTGGAATATCCTTTAATGTAATATTACCAACTTCTTGTTTAACTAAATTTTTCACATCCACCAAAGCCTTAACAGTAGCCACCGTTTTTAAAGTATGTTCTGCTCCTTTTATAACAACTTTATCATCGTCTATATTAACCTTTTTTATTACATATCTAGGGTCTAAACTATCCTCATTAAAAATATCGACTGTCAAAGAGCGCGTCTCAGACACTTTCGGATAAATAATAACCGTAGCAACACTTGGATTTATTTTATATTCTACAGAAGGTAAAACCTGATTGTATTTAATATTGACCTTATGGGTTCCTGGTTTTAAGCCAGTTAAATCCACCATAATATCATGAGCTGGAGACTGTTTGGCAAAATACAAATCTGCTTTGCTCCCAATTAAGGTGACATCTACTGTATTAGGCAAGCCTTCAATGACATAACTTTCTTCATTATAGGTAACATGCACAGGCTGCGATTTCAAAACCTCCGCTGAACTTTCTGATAAAATTAGTATCTTTTGATCAATCATAATAAACACTACAATTGCTAAAAATAAGGATACAAATAACAGTGTATTGGAAGATGAAAACCAAACTTCTATTTTTTTACTTGATTTATCAAATATTTTCGTAATTCCTACTACAAATTTAGTAACAGGCATAATTACTTTTCTATCAAATAATCGTCCTAAATTACGAAAGAAGATACATAATTTACTATTTTTCTTCTTCATCATTTTCCTCCTCTTCCAGTAATATGGATTTCTTAGGTCTTAATTCCTCTAAAAGCATTAATTTAACATCATCAAGTGCCAAATTATAGTGAAGGGTTCCCCCCATAGCAATAGAAAGTCTTCCTGTTTCCTCTGACGATATAATAGCAATGCAATCTGCTGCCTCTGATATTCCCAAAGCGGCCCTATGTCTAGTTCCTAATCTTTTGCTAATCTTTAAATTATCACTTGTTGGAAAAACGGCCCCTGCACTCATTACCTTATTTCCTTGTATAATCACACCGCCATCGTGAAGCGGATTATTGGGAAAGAATATGGAAATCAAAAGTTCACTAGATATATCTGCCCCAATTTTTTTTGACTTCTCAATATACTCTGTAAGACCATTATCTCTTTCAATAACAATCAAGGATCCAATCCTAACTTTGCTCATATAATCCAAAGCACCTGTTAATGCATATACCATCTTTTCTCTTTCATCAACCGTAAGCATTTTATGTTTTCCAAGAATTTGACTTCGTCCAAGATGCTCTAAAACATTTCGGATTTCTGGCTGAAAAATCACTATTAAAGCGAGTGGTCCCCAAGTAATCACATAATCAAGTAAATAGCTAATCGTTACTAAATCAAGAAAATCACTAAAAATTTTTAAAACAACAATAATTAAAATTCCTTTAAATAACAAAACCATTTTGAGATTTTGTCTTAAATTTTTCAATATAAAATATAAAACCATCCATACCAATAGTACGTCTAGTAACTTTTTAACTAGCATAATTACTCCATCTACTGTCATATATGCCCTCCTAACTTTGACTATTTATAATTATATCATATTAATAAATCCATTAAAAGATAAAATAAAAAGAATAGTGAAACTATTCCTAAAATTCCCATATATCCTTATCGATTGTTTCTTCATCTTCAGTTACATCCGATTCTTCTTTTACATCCTTATTTTTATCCCCTTTTTCATTTACAGGAATATCAAAATCAATGCCATTTTTTAAATCTGCTTCTTTCAATGTAGAATCATCTGTGATAGGAGCATCCGTATCTTCTAAAAATTCATCCTCTGATAAGATAGGATATACTTCTGACTCTTCTAACATAAGATCTTTATCTTTATCAATCTCCATTTCGAACTGTTCTTGTTCTTTGCTTTTTTGAGATTTCATTTTCATTTCTAAATCTTGATTCTTCTTTTTTTCCTTTTCTTTTTCTTTTTCAATAAATTGTGTTTTATCAGCAATATATCCAATTAACGTCATAATCAAAATGATACCACCTATAGCAAACCAAATATAATGTTCTATAATAAACTCCATAATTACCTCCCTATTCTTACAAAATATAATAACACGAAAAAGAAATGATGACAAGTATTTTTATTTATCCAAATAATCTTTTCCTTTAAATGGTTCTTCAAAACAAAGATCCCGATAATTTTGTTGTCTTAATGCTTCATAAATCATAATTGCTACTGTATTAGATAAATTAAGAGCCCTTATATGACTATTCATCGGCATCCTCATACAATGATTTAAATCATTTTTCAATATTTCTTTTGGTATTCCTGTACTTTCTTTTCCAAAAATAAAATAAATTTCTTCTTCTTTATTACTATAATCAAATGATGTATGAGGTTTATGCCCATATCTAGTTAAATAATAATAGGTCCCTTTATTTTTAGCCTCAAATTCTTCAAAATTTTTATATATTGTATAATCGCAATTTTCTATATAATTTACACTACTTCTTTTGATATATTTATCATCAAGAGAAAAACCTAATGGTTCAATTAAATGTAATTTCGTAAAAGTTCCAGCACAAGTTCTCATAATATTTCCAGTATTTCCAGGTATTTCTGGCTCATATAAAACAACATGGATCATTACATCCCCCCCTGTTTTTTTATAAATTGAATAGCCTCTTTACTATTCAAAGATTTTTCTACATCGTAAAGACAATCTACGATTTTCCCATCTCTTACAACATAAAAATTAGGAATCACGTCTAATCCTTTTACTTTAGTATCCAATCGACTATTTAATTTTTCTGCAACAAAATCTTCTGTTAAATCTTTCGTATCTATATAAGCAAAATTACGTAAAAGACCTTCTCTTGCAATATAATCATGTACATTTTTTTCAAAACGTTTGATACTTTCATCCGTACTTGCTGATACATACAATATAATATTAACGTTTTCAAGCAAGAAATTATCTAATTCTTCTAGCCTAATTTCTGGCAAAAATCCTGTCATAATTCCACTTGGCATTTTAGCTTCTTCTCTGGTCTTATACCAAGAGCTCATATACATACAAAGAAAAACACTTAAAAGACAAATTATAATCAAAATGATGTAATTTTTAATTGGAATTTTTCTTTTTTCCATGATTTCCTCCTTCTAATTTGTTTCAATATCAGTAAGTGTAACTACAGGCAATACAATTCCATAATCTGAACAAATTACTTTAAATTTTTCTCTAAAATTTGCTAGTTCTTTAATAATTGTATCTGGATAAATCCTTTTACTATTTTTTATAGCATTATAAACATCTGTAATTGTAACCTCATCACGATTAGCAAATAAAGCTTCTGAAAAAGCGTTTGTTAGTACAGAAAGTGATACATCAGGATACATAGCTGCTAGGCCATAAATTCTTTTATATTCTGATGTTGCACCAACGATTGTTTTCATCAATTCCTCTATTATAAAATTTGTATATTTAAAACCAACTCCTGTTTGCTTCTGTATTTTAGGTAAAGTACCCATCAAAATTTTAACAGTTGTGTTTTCATCAGGTTCTTCCACTGTAATTTTTTCAAATCGTCTTAAAAAGGCTCTATCTCTTACAATATACGTATCAAATTCAATTGTTGTCGTTGCACCAATTGCTTTTATATCACCTCTATCTAAAACAGGTTTTAAAATATTAGCCAAATCCATAGGACCTGCTGTTCCTCCACCAATTAAAGTATGTATTTCATCTATAAATAAAATTGTTTTTTCCACATGTTTAATTTCTTCTACCAAATAGTTAATAATCATTGCATTTTTGCCATTGACTGTCATGGTCCCAGTAAGTGAATTGGAAGAAAATTTAATAATTCTATATCCTTTTAAAGCGTTAGGAACTTCATTTTTTTGAATTAAATAAGCAAGACCTTCTACAATAGCTGTTTTACCAATCCCAGGTTTTCCCACTAAAAGTCCTGATTTTTCAGGTGTTAATAAAACTATCATCAATTTTTTTAATTCCTCTTCCCTTGCAATTGCAGGATTGGTGATATATACTTTATCTGTTAAATCCTCACCATAATTTTCGATAACACTAAAATTAACACTAGGAGTAGAACTATGTTTTAAACCAGGATTATCTACATTTTCATTCATTATTTCACCTTCTTTATGTATCCATTTTTTTGAAGTTTTTTTATGACATACTCATAATCCCGATTCCCTGAAATGCGATTATAAGCACTCTTTTCTTTACCATCACTAATAAATGCTGTTGTAGGGGTTCCTGTATATCCTACAAGATGATTTAAATAACTATTTTGATCATTTGTAAGTTTATCTATATCTATATAATGTATATCTATCTTATACTCTTTTAAAACCTGATTTATTGTCGTTTTATAGTCCTTACAATGACTACAACTTTCTGCACCGATGAACAAAATAAAAGACTCTTTATTATCTACCATATTTTTTAAATTGTCATAAGTAATTTCTATATATCGACCTTTCATGCAACCAGTTAAAAGAAAAATAGAAATGAAAAGTAAAACTAATTTTTTCATATACGCCTCCTGATTTTATTATATACTATCCATTATAACAAAGCAATCATTTTAAACGGATTCTTCTAAGCTATATCTTCACAATTGAAATTTGACAAAAAAAAGGACATTACATTTGCCCCTTGTTTTCAACATCCCTATATACTAAAAGCTGATCTGGTAATAAATATATTGTCTCATTTTGTAAAAGAATTTGTCCAGGTGATATATTCATTTTATCAGAAGCACTTACAATCGTATCTCCTTCCGCTGTGATATAAAATTTTACTCCTTTTCTAGGAACTAAAATTTCTTCGTTTGGATAAATATATTGATTTTTTTCTAAACCATTGAGTTTCAACAGTTCCTCCTCTTTTACACCATATCTTTTAGCAATCTGGTACATATTATCCCCTGGCTGAACGACATAAATATCAAATAAAACGCCTCTTTCTACTGGTACAATTAAATATTGGCTAACTAAAATATTATCATTTTCGTTCATTCCATTAATTCTTTTTAACATATCAACAGTAGTATTAAATTTCTTAGCTACACTCTCAAAAGTATCCCCTGCTTCTATTTTATAGATTTTATACATTTTTTCACCTCAATACAGTGTATGCATCTAAAGAATTTACATTCCATATGGGTGTTTGATTTATACCCTTTTTCCCATTATGAATACGCTATTATTGAATAGAAATAAAGGAGTGGAATATATGTGCAATAACAAAAACGATGACTGCAAATGCATTGCTGAAATCTTAACTGTCATTCTTATTCTTCAAAAAAATGCAACTTGTAGTGAAAGTTGTTTAGACTCTTGTGATCGTGGCTTTTTAGGATGTGGTACATCTAGTATAGGTTGTAACACAAGACCTGTTATGCTATACACATGTTGTGGCAATGGCGTACCATGGGCTATGCCAATCAGCAAAGATCCTGCGATAACAACTACATCTACTGTATTTAGAATTGAAAAAATCGATGATAACTGTGCTACATTTAGAGTTTTAGCACCAAATCCAGATACAGCAGAAGCAGCGACAATACCATACATTTCAACAAATTCATTCTTCACTATGGATTTAAATTGTTGCTGTGTTCTAAGATGTTTAAATGATACTTTCGTTGAATGTATGTAAATTTTTAAAAAGGATATAGATTTATTTCTATACCCTTTTTTATTATCTAGTAGGTGATTCTAACAAAGTAATTGTTTTTGTCGTAAAATCCACACAAATATCACTTCCTAGTGGAATAATTCCAGTGGAAAATGCATGACCAATATTTACATTATATAAAACGGGTAATTCTTCCTGATGGAACTCACATAATACCTTTTTATATACCTCTTTATATTCCTCATAATAAGCTTCGCAATATGGTTTCCCAACAATAATACCTTTAACCATATTCAAAATCCCCTGTGCACCTAAATTTCGTAAATACATCGTTAAATCCGTAGGCTTTATTTTATCTTCGCTTGTTTCTAAAAGTAGAATTTTATCCTTCCATTCTTCCTGATTAGGCCAAATTTCAGTACCTATCATTATTGGAAAAATATCAATACATCCTCCTAATACTTGCCCTTCGACAGTCCCTTTACCTTGTAAAACTTCATACCCATGCACTTCTTTAGTGAGCTTTTTTTGAATCTTGGTATTTTGAATGCTCCATGGAACAAAATCGGAAGACCAATACGTACTTGAAACAATTTGATAACCACTACAATTCTGAAATAAAATATTCTCAACGGCCACTTTAGTATAATCAAACATTTTCACATATTCCCCAAATTCACACATAACAGAAGGACCGTAAAATGAAACTATGCCTGCCTTATTCATCATAAAATGATTAATTGTAGAATCAGAATATCCCATAAATATTTTAGGATGTTTACGAATCACTTCATAGTCTATATAAGGTAAAAGTCGAATGGTATCGTCCCCACCTATCGCACAAATAATTCCTTTTATACTTTCATCTAAAAAAGCATCCATTAAATCTTTTGCCCTAGCTTCTGGATGTTTATATATATAGTCCATTCCCCTTAATGCATGTGGCATTGCTACCACTTCTAATCCAAAATCCTTCTCTAGCCTTTCCTTTGCAATGTCATATTTATGAATTAAAGATGGTTCCCCTAATAATCCAGAAGATAAACTTACAACGGCAACCCTATCCCCCTTTTTTAATTTTTCTGGTTTTAACATCACTTATCATCTCCTATTTTTATTATATCAAATGAAAAACAAATCAGCAAAAAAAATGGGATAAATGGTGATTTTCTTTTATCTATAACCAAAGTCTTCCCGAAATGGGAGTGATAGAACTGGTCCTTTGCAAAAATAGATGCAATAGAAAGAAAAGCGAATATCATTACAGAACAAACAAAGGCCTTAAGATCCTACTTTTAAAAGTGTGGATGATACTGTTTATTATATTGAGTATCAAAAAGATAGAAATTCCTATTTTAATTTGTAATAATATTACTTTTATCATCCATTATAATGAATACACTTCTACAATATTCTACAGAAATCACTTTTATCCCAGTGTAAAATCTTTTATTGAATCAAGGGAATCAATAAATCATAGAAATAATGGCAGAAATATCTATTTTCACATTCAAGTTTGATATCTTTATCTACACCGCTTAATACTGTGTGCTGTAATAATTGTATAACTAGATGCGTGAATTGTTATTTTTATATTATCTATTTCGCAGTACCAATTCTTCCCCTGCTTATAGATATTACAATTTTGGTCCTGCACTTTTTCTTTACAATATTCAACTACATCATCAATATTCAATTTGAGATTTTTCCGAATCCGATTCATACCCATTTCAGTAGTATGAATCTTATTTATATTGGATAATAATACATCCCTACTCATACCAATCACTCCATTTTAAATTTACCCACTCAAATTTTTGGTATTCCTCCCTATTTTATAAACAAATTAAATATTGTAATTTCCTTTTTTGAAGATGAGAGTCTTTCCTTCTAATGAATCAGCCTCTATTTCCAAATCACTTGTTCCTATCATAAAATCAACATGATTTTTTGATGGATTTACGCCAATATGAAATAGTTGTCCTTCATTTAATTGTTCATGATTCACAATACAATCTGAAAATCCATTTCCTAAGGCAAGATGACAAGATGCATTTTCATCAAAAGTTATATTTCCATAGACTATACCTGTATTAGATATAGGAGAATCATAAGGGACTAACGCGGCTTCTCCTAAATAAGATGCATAATTATCACTTTCCAGTATGCCTTTCAATAATCTTTTCCCTTCTTTAGCATTATAACGAATAACCTTTCCATCTTTAAATTCCAAATAAAAGTCTCTTATAAAAGAACCATTATAACATAGAGGCCTTGATCCATACACAATGCCATTTGTTTTACGAAAATCAGGATTGGTAAAAATTTCATACGTTGGTAAATTTACTAACATATCATTGCCTAAACTTCCTGCACTATGCCATAGAATATTAGGTGTAATTTCTAACTGAAGATCTGTTCCAAGGTTATTTTTATAGTGCAACTTTGATATTTTTAAAGCATTTAATTTTTCTGTAAAGATTTGTTGTTCCCTTAAAAATTTGTTCCAACTTTCAACTGGATTATCAGTTTTTACCATACACATTTCACAAATCAATTCAAACAATTGATTATACGCTTTCTCTGAATCTAAGTCTGGAAAAAGATTGGTCGCCCAAGATTTTGATGGTAATGCAGCTATACACCATGGAATTTTAAATTCTAGCTGCAGTTTTTTATAAATAGGCCTCGTTACTCTATCTATATACTGAGCTCTAGCTAATTTTAAGGGATCAATATCATCCATAAGTCCAGGATACTCTGATTCTAAAATTAGGAAAGCGGCACCCTTTAGTGCATATTCATCCCATATTTTTTTATTAAAAAATGAATGGGTTTCAATTTGATCAACTGATATTTGCTTTAATATTTCATGTTTTTCATAAATATTCTCATTATAAAGATAGATATCAACCACACCATATTCTCTTGCTTTTTCTGCAAGTTTATTAACAAAAATAATATTATCTGGTTGATAACTAATAAATAAAGACTTTGAATGATTAAAATTTACACATCTTTTTAATAATAAATCAATATACTTATTTTCCAATGTAAACATACAAAGTAGCCCTCCTTTTTTATAAATATTAAATTACTATAGTAATTTCTGTTCTATTTATTTTAGATAAATAAAAAGCATAGAATCATTATTAAACTATGTAATATTAAAAAAATAATGATTTTCTAAATACAAATAAAAATATTTCTACATAATACTTTATAACTAATTTATTAATTTTTATCTAATATATAATTTTTTACTATATTCATTTTACTAATATCATCTAATATAGATAGACTATCAACCAATTTAACCCCATTTATTTTTTTATCAATAGGAATATCATTTAATTTTAATAATTCCTGTTTAAATACTTTTTGACTCAGAAGTTTATGAATATCATCAATGTAACTTACAATATAACTTTCTAAATAATATAGAGTATAAACCTTTTTAGACTTAGAATACTTTAATTCATAATGGGAATCCAATTTTCTACCAATCAAAGTACCACTGACATTAAATGTTCTATTAAATTCCTCTATTAATACTTGCTTTCTTTTTTCCTCATCAAAGCCTCTATTAGATATATATTCTCTGTTATAAATATCATCATATAAATTTATTAATTCCTGATAAGTGATCCCATGTTTAGGTATAACATATGAATCTATTGTAAATTTGTTTTCTTGCTGAAAAAAAGGGTATAATACATTCCAAGTATCTGGCTTTATATTATATAAAATTAACCCATCATGGGTATTGGTATAAAGATCTGTTGCACTATCTAATCTAGATGGAATCATTGATTCTGGCACTTTCTGATTCAACATATTGTTAGTAATGATCATATAAATCACTCCCCTCTTTGATTTTTCGCAAAAAATTTTACTAAAACTATATAAATTCAATGATATCTTTTTTAAATCAAATCTAAATTCTACGATTTATAAATTGATATATACCAACCAAAAATTACTTTAATATTTTAGAAATTGAAACTTCTCCCTGTATTTCTCGCTTTGCATAACACTCCTCCTTCAACATTCCATCTTTATCTATATTATTATCTTGATTTATTTTAACAAATAAATGCTTCACGTTATAAATAATTGTATCAGCCAATCTTACAGCATCGCTGTAATATATATCCCCATATTGGTTTATATGAAAACCTAAATTGATAATGCTTCTCCAACTTTCATCTGAAATAGTACCTTCTTTTATTTTAGCTAAATCATCTAATATATTCAAAAGGGTTTCACATTCTGTTTTGAAATTTATATTTGTATATATTCCCCTATATATATTATCTGTTGTTAATGACATTTCACAGTTTTTTACAAATTCTACAATATCTTTAAATGACATAGATAATTTTAATTCATCAACTATTATTCTATGTATAATATGTGAGTCTATATAATACCCATTTTCACCATATATGGCATATCTACTTATTAAATCGACATATTTATCAATACTTGCATTCATAATAAACATCCTCTCATAAATCTATTATATCATTAAAATGAAAAGTTTCTTATTTTTTCGCATTTGAGTACAAACCAAAACATTGATATTTCAAAAATTTAAGAAATGAACATTAACTCATCATATATGAAAATAATTTATAATTTTTCATGTTTATTTTAAAATTAATCTTTTCACATCCTTTTGTTCTTCTTTTTTTATAAAATGGATATTTTTATCGTCGCTCATACAAAGCAATTCTGTTAAACTCATATTTTTAGAATATTGAATTTTAGGTAAATCTTGTATAGATACTACTCTATGCTTTCTCCAGCTTTTTATAATTTCATCATTTAGTAAAGAAAAACATGAACAAGTTATATAAGAATAATCATCATCTTCAATATGTTCCGAAAATTTAATAACCCTATTATATTCCTTTTTTTGTATTTTATCGTATATTATTACATCTATTTGTTGATATTTTATACCATCTTGATGATATCTATATATATTCCACAATTTCCTATCAGCAATTTTCATAAATATTATATTTAAAAGCTCATTTTCAGAAGATATTATTATTTCACCACTATCTTTTTCTATATTCTCATTTTCTATTGTATATTCTTCAAAATGACTTAAATATTCTACTATTGGATAAATTTCTAATAAAGATAAATCTAACTTTTTTATTAATTGTCTCATATTTCTATCACTTTCTAATTCAATATATGGTTTAATAATTTTTCCAGAATAACTCTAATACCACCTATTAGTAAATTATATTTATTTGTGATTTTTAAATCATATCACATTTCATCCTTTATATGGATCTATCAATACCTTTTAATCCATAATGAATTATTTCTTTTAATAAGATTAAAAATTCTTTGTTCGATAATTCTAATGATTTGGTATGTGCTAAAATGTAAACCTCAACACTATTAGAGATTCATTTTAAACACTTTTGATATTTTAACCCTTCGTTTATTTGACTAGTCTTATTATAGGTAGCTATGGGATATTTGTCAAACGCGTCTTGCAATGTAGTTGCATAATCTATTCAACACAAAGTTTTATCAAATCCGGGTGTCCTAAATTATGATTAGGATTCACTAGTTCTTTTATATCTTCATAGCCAAATCTAATCCTATAATCTCTTTTAATTTATTCCATTATTGATAAAGCTGAATTAATACTATTATCTTACAAATCCTCCATCCCTTTATTGAATGCTTTATTATTTAAACCAATACCATAATCTAAAATATGCATTCTTTCTTTATTTGTTTTTGCAGATAATTGAATATCATTAATAATTTCTATTCTACTATCTACAATTATACTTTCCTTTTTATTAACTCATATGGGAATAAATCTCCATCTAAATAATTAGAATGAGTACGTAAATCAATCAATTTTCTATTTTTCATATTAGCAAATTCTTCTTAATACAAGTTTCTTACCTTCTTCAGCAATTTTCACATTTTGAAAATTTTGTTTTGCCTCTTCTAAATATAATCTTTTATCTTCTTCAGGCCAAAAATGAGTTAATAATAATTCTTGTGCATTGGATTTACTTGCCAAAATACTAGCATCATAAGCGGTCATATGGGCTTTACTATTAGCATTATGTTTTTTTAAGAAAGAACTTTCACAAATTATTAAATCAGCATCTTTACAAAAGTCTACTAGTTTACTTAAATTTGTTGTTCCTATATCAGAAGTATAAATCATTTTGAAATCTTTGTTTTGGAATTTAACCATATATGATTGGATAGTATGTGAATTATTATCCCCAAAAGTTATATTTAAATCATCTATAAACAATGAATATGAATCACTTATATCATAATAATCTGAATAACTTTCATTATTAGAGGTAATTGCGGCTTTGTTAAATGCAATATCATTTCTAGGTAAATATATTTTAATTTTTTTATCAAGTAATCCCAAGTTATGATAAACATAAGAGGCATATTGTAAAGCCCCCAAATCGCCAAAATGGTCTTTATGATAATGAGTAATAACTACACTTAAATTTTTCAAATCTTCTGGAAAATTTAATAATCTTGTTATACCATTACCACAATCTAATAATATTTTTTTGTTATTGTATTCAACTAAAAATCCAGGACAATTCATATTTCCTTTTGTATAAGGCGATATTGTCCCAAGTGGTGTAATTATTAATTTACTCATCTGATTAAACTCCTTTTCTTTATTAACATTCTTTCCCACACAATTGGATCTACATATCTTGAAATATCCTTATCAAGGTTAAAAACTTCTTTAACCATACTTGATGATACAAATTGATATTCTTTATCTGCAAATAAACAAATTGTATTTATTTTATTATTTGACATTTCTTTATTTATTTGTTGTAGTTGTACCTCATAATCATAATCACTTAAACTTCTAAGTCCTCTAATAATTGCTTTACATTCATTAAGCAATGCAACATCAATGGCAGCTCCACTAGCAGAAATCACTCTTACATTATTCATTTTTTGATATAATGCTTTAATGATTTCCATTCTCTCTTCTAGCGTAAATAACCCCGACTTTTTTAAAGGATTTTGCATAACTGCTATTATTACTTCATCAAATAAATCGCTTGCTTGTTCAACAATATTCATATGTCCTTTTGTCATCGGATCAAAACTTCCTGGATATAAAACTTTTGTCATAATGATTTCACCAACCTTTTAACTATTTCTTTATCATTTGTTTTTAAAACATAATCAAAAGTACTTTCATCAAAATCGATACTTGCTTTTTCTCTTAAATCAAATGCTTCTCCTGTTATGTTATCTCTTTTCATTGCTCTTTGTTTTCTAACTTCGTATGGGATATCTAAAAGTATTTTTATATCACACATATCAAAGTATTTTGAAATTGATAATAATATCCAATCTAGAACAATAATCTTATCTTTATTAAGCTTTAAAAATTTATCTATTTCTATCTGCATATATTCCCATGTGATATCAGACAATTTATTCATTTCATTTCGAGAATCAAAAACTATTTCGCCCAATTTTTTTCTATCAACAACATTTTGCTTGACGATAGATTCCCCAAAAGAATTTACCAATTCATTTTTTACCTCAGGTAATAGTAATACTCTATGTCCGACTTTATCAATGTCTAAATGTATAGCTTTACTGTTTGTTTGCTCTATTATCCCTTTTGCTAGTGTGCTTTTACCACAACCTGACTTACCACAAATACCTATAATCATAATTTCCCTCCTATATACTTGTATTATATTACATTTTTTAATATAATTAAAATATATATTTTTTATATTTATCATAATAGGAGGTTATTATGAATATAGACCTTGAACTATATAGAATCTTTTTTGTAGTAGCTAATCACTCTAATATTACTAAAGCTAGCAAAGAATTAAATATATCTCAACCTGCAATAAGTAAATCAATAAAAAATCTAGAAGAACAATTAGGTGGTCAATTATTTGTTAGAACTAAACGAGGCGTTATTCTTACCGAAGAAGGGAAAGAATTTTATAATTATATAAAACAAGCAATCGAATATATTAATAATGCTGAAAATAAATTTACTGAACTTATCAACCTTGAAACAGGATGTATAAAAATTGGAATTAGTACAACTTTAACTAAAGAATTTTTACTTCCATATTTGGAAAAATTTCATGCATTATATCCTAAAATAGATGTACAGATAGTAACGAATATGACATCTGACCTATTACCAAAATTAAAAAATGGAATAATTGATATTATCATACTTAATCTAAATGGTAAAAATTATGGTAATGATATAAATATTATAAAATGCAGAAAAATAAATGATTGTTTCATAGTAAATAGTAATTATAAAGATCTAATTAACAAAGTTTTATCCATGAAAGATTTAAATGATTATCCTTTAATTTTACAAGCCAAAGGATCTAATACCCGCGAATTTTTAGATAATATTGCAAGGGAAAATGGTATTCTTTTAAAACCTAATATTGAACTTGCAAGTTACACATTAGTTGTTGAATTTGTGAAAATTGGTTTAGGAATAGGGTATGCAACTAAGGAATATATAAAAGATAAGATTAAAACCAATGAATTGTATGAATTAAAAATTAAAGAAAAAATTCCAAGTAGATATATAGGAATAGCATTATCAAAAAATCATTTGCCAAATTTTAGCACGAAAAAATTAATTGAAATTATTACAAACCAAAAATAATAGAGTTTACACACACAAATGCAAAACTCTATTTTTATAAAACTAGTCATTTATATTTTTAATTATATTTTCCTTATTTCTATAATTCATAGCCTTTTCTTATTGCTTCTGCTTTGCTTTTGATTTCATTTTCTTTTACATTTAATAATACACTAAATTTCATAAATGAACTACCTCGGGGCAAGCCCTCAATCGTTCACTGAACGATTGCCTCTCTA
>CANPPW010000024.1 GCA_947576095.1 uncultured Mycoplasmatota bacterium
AATTTTGAGTCACTTTTATTTAATTTTTTGTTTCACATCATTTACAAACGTACACTTTATGATAATATAAATTTTAAAAATAGGTTGAATGTAAAACTGACATTTGATATAATAATAAAAGTATGAGAGTTTCTCTTAAAGTGAGGTAAAATATGAATGAAATAAGACCAGTTAAAAAAAGAAGGTTAAAAAAGGCAAAATTATGCAGATTTATTTTTTGTGTAATTAGTTTAGTTTTCTTCTTGTTTTGTTGTATTTTTTATGGAATGAGACTGATTAAATATTATAAAATATATAATCCTAAAAGTGAGACAGGACAAAGAACTGGGGTACTTTCTGCTACTATATTAAAAGATAATCCAGTCATCTATGAGGGGGATGGACTTTATAGGGTAAATGGTTCACATTTATTTAAAGGAAAAACAGTTAATAATTATATTGAATTTTCAAATCTGATGTGGCGAATTTTAAGGGTGAATGCAGATAACTCTGTTGATATTGTTTTAAATGAACCTATTAATAACCTGATGTGGAATTCTAAAATAACCGATTATACATCTTCTGATGTTCATCAATATTTAAATGATGTATTTTTAAAAATACTAAATCAAAAAAGATTAAAAAATACTACTATTTGTACAGATGAGGTAAATGATTTATCAAAAATCACATGTAATAAAAAAGAGGAGCGGGATTATGTAAAATTACTTAGTATTACAGATTATTTGAATAGTAAAACGAAACAAACATTTGTAAATGATGATGGATCTTTGTGGTTAAGCGATAGAAGTAAAACAGAAGTTTGGTATGCAAAAGGAAATAGTGTTGCATCTTATGATCCGAGTGAATCATATCCAATTAAACCAGTTGTAACTTTAAAAGTAGATAATTCTGTAATAGGTGGCAAAGGGACTATGGATGATCCTTATATCATTGAAAAGAAAAATAAAGAAATGCAAGTAGGAAGTTATGTGAAATTTGGAGATGCGATTTGGATTGCCTATGAAGTTGGAAAAGAAAATACAAAATATATTTTATCTGATGTGATTGGAACGAAGTTTAAATTTGATACAACAAATAATCTTTATAATCCAGAAAAAGCAGGTTCGCTTGCAGGATATTTAAATAGTACATTTTATAGTAAACTATCTTATAAAGAATTACTTACAGAAGATGTTTGGTATACTGGGGGATATCAGACCAGTTATAAAGATGTTTATAAAAAACAAGTCAAGGCGAAGGTGGGACTTTATAATATTGCTGATATGAAATTTGGCATGCTAGAGAAAAGTTATCATTTACTAACACCAAGTAAGACAGGCTCAATTTATATTTATGGTCCTTATTTAACGCCTTCTAAAGTAAATATTCAAAGAGATATTCGTCCTGCTATCTCCGTAAAAAATAGCAAAATCAAAACGGGAGATGGGACTTTGAAAAATCCATTTGAATTGGAGGTTTAAGATGAAAAAATTAACTATTTTGGCAATTATTATAGATTTGTTTATCGCGATTTGTTTCTTTATCTTTTATGGTCCTTTTCCTTATGTGAAAAATTTAGTAATTAGTACCGCAATGGTTACTAAAACACACCAATATATCGCCTATACCTTCTATAGTGAAGATACTGTTAAGAAAGTTCTAGATCAAAATGCTTACATTCCTCTTACAGATGATGTAAAACTAGATGATATTAAAATTGATACATCTATCAAGACAACATTTAAAGATGAATATGAAGAAGCTATATTAAAAAGGGATCCAGGAAATAACGATTACAAGTATGTAAAAATAAAAGTAGGTAAATATGATGCCCATTTAGTAGCCATTTATGATCCTGCTAAGGTTCATCTTATTACAGCACCTTCCTTTAACACAGGTAAGGGAGCCGAAAAAATTACTAAAATGTGTTCTAGATTAGGTGGCGAAGTATGTATTAATGGGGGAATGTTTTCAGATCCGGATGGATGGGGAAGCGATATTCCACAAGGATATCTGATAAAAAATGGTAAGGTTATCTGGTCAGATCGAAATACCAAAGAAGAGTTAATTGGCTTTACAAAAGATAATAAACTATTACTTGTAAAAGATACTGCAGAAGGGGCTATTCAAAAAGGAATGCGTGATGCTTTACAATTTGGACCATTTTTGATTGTAAATGGAAAAACCATGCAATTTGCATCAGAGGCTGGAGGTTATGACCGAGCTGCCAGAGTTGCGATTGGTCAAAGAAAAGATGGTGTGGTTCTCTTTTTAGTAACAGAAGGAGTTCATACCAATGGTCCTAATTTAAAAGAAGTAACAGAAACATTAGAATTATATGGAGCGTATAATGCTGCGAATTTGGACGGTGGAACATCTGCGCAATTGGTTGTTCAAAATAAGCTTATAAATACTCCTATGAATGTTTTTGGCAAAAAAATAAATGGAGGTAGATCTGTTGTATCTGGTTTTGGGTTTATTCCATAAAATATAATAATGAAAAAGAGGAAAGTAGGGGATGAAGAAAATCATCCCTTTTTCTTTGCAATGATTTAAAAATCTTGCTTTCATGTGATAAATTTTGTATAATATATTTGGATGTGGTAGAATGAATGGCTTTTTAATTATCAACTATAATGATGCAGAATCAGTTTTAAAATTATTAGACAACATTAAAGAATATCGCTGTTTGGATTTGGTTGTTATTGTTGATAATGCAAGTACAGATGATTCTTATAAAAAATTAAAAAAAATGGAAAATCAAAAAATTGTAGTACTGAAAAATCCTGAAAATAGAGGGTATGCAGCAGGGATTAATTATGGTGCGAAATATTTAATAGAACTTTATGATATAGAAAATATTATTATATCTAATGCGGATATTATTATAAAAAAGGAAAATGATTTAAAAAAGCTTATTAAGATTGCAAACAAAAAAAAGGATGTCGGCATTGTAGCGCCAGTGGTCATAGAACATGGAAAAGAAAATAAAGGGTGGAAAAATCCAACACCACTGCAGGATACTATTTTGAATCTTCCTTTGATTCACAAATGGATCAAGCCGAAAATGTTATTTTATAAAAAAGAGGATTATAGAGGAAAATTAACCTATGTAGATGTGGTTTCTGGATGTTTTTTTCTAATCAAATCGGATGTATTAAAAAAAGTATATTATTTAGATGAGACAACATTTTTATATTATGAAGAAAATATTCTTTCTTCAAAATTAAAAAATATAGGAAAAACAGAAGTTGTTGTAAATGATGTTCAAATTTTTCATAACCATTCTGTTACAATAGATAAAAGTATGAAGGCATATCATAAATATAAAGCACTTAAAAAAAGTCAATATTATTTTCAAACCATTTATAATAGAGCTAATTTTATAGAACGATTTTGTTTAAAAGCGACAGCTATTGCAACAGGTTTTTTGATAAAAATTCGGTGTTTTTTAAAAAGTGGAAAATAGATTGGAAGACAATTAAGAAATGAGGAAAATGGGTGATAAAATGGAATATAATATTGATTTAGCAAGTATGCATTTGAAGGGACGGAAAACTAAAATATATATAAAGGGATGGGTACATACCTCAAAGTATCAAATTTTGATAAAAAGCAAGGGACGTATAATTAGTGATACATGTAAGCAAGAGTCTAGATATGATATTTGTATGACGTTTCATGAAAAAATAGTTGATAATACTTATGGATTTGTAATAGATACTACTATAGAATCTCCTTTGAAAAAAATAGAAATATATTTAATGAGTCAAAATCACGAAATCAAAATAGGTGAAATCAACAATGGAAGGATGTATCAAATAACAAACCGGTTTCAGAAGATGTTTACTATGTTTAAAAAAGCCATTCGCTTTTTTTGGAAGGAATACCATTTTCTGATTCCCCCTAGTATGCTTAAAAAATATTTTGGTGAGTTTATTCATAAAACAAAAGCGATAAAAAATGAAAATATGAGTTGTTACAATCCAATGATTAATAAGGAATATTGGGATTGGATTGATAAATACGAAAAAATGAAACCATTAAAAACCTCTTGTGATGATATTAGTTTTATTGTATTTACAAAAGAAAAAGAAGAGTCGCAAATAAGAGCATGTATAAATAGAATTCAATATTTAAATCATAATGCAAAAATATATTTATATACAAAGCAGGAAATATTAGATTTAGAAGATGTCTCTTATTTTACGGATGATAAGAAGTTAATTGCATCTATTAAAACAAAATATGTGTGCTTGCTTGATGCACATTGTTTATTACATGAAAACTTTTTTGATATTTTACAAAAAGAAGACTATACAAAATATGAATTAATTTATTTTGATCATGATGAATATAACGGTGATAAAGAAAGATGTAATCCTTATTTTAAACCTGATTTTTCGAAAGATACATTGCTTGGAACCTTTTATATTGGACCATGCTATTGCTTAAAAAAGACAGTACTAAAAGATACCTTCAGTGATGAACTTTATATGATCCTATTAAATATAAAAGATATTTTGACCAAGGTGCATCATGTCTCTAAGATTATGTATCACACTGTAAATTATAAAGTAGATCAAGAAATGATTTATAGGGATTTGGTTCAATATTTTAAGAAAAGGCGGATGTCTAAAAAGGTGGATCTCATAAAAAATCCTGATAACAAAACGGTTACAGTACAATATAAAGTAGTAAAACAACCCCTTGTTTCTATTATTATTCCTACCAAAGATCATGCTGATGTGTTAGAAGTTTGTCTTAAATCTGTTTATGAAAAGACAACATATCAAAATTATGAAATTATTATGTTAGATAATAATAGCTGTGAAAGGGAAACTTTTGATTTATTTGATGCGTATGAAAGGCAATATGAGAATTTCCATGTATATCGTTTAGAATGTCCATTTAATTATTCTTATATTAATAATGAAGGAGTAAAATATAGCAAGGGAGAATATATTGTTCTTTTAAATAATGATACAGAGATTATTACACCAAATTGGTTAGAAAATATGCTTGGATATGCGATGCAAGATCATATTGGAACCGTTGGTGCGAAATTATTATTTAGTGATGATACCATACAACATGCAGGTATTATTTTAGGGAAAGGTGGCTTAGCAGGGCATGCCCATTATGAAAAAAGTAGATATTATGTAAGTCATCAGTGGGAACTTAGTGTCCCTTATGATGTGAGTGCTTCTACAGCGGCCTGTCTTATGATTCAAAAAAAGAAATTTTTGGAAGTTGGTGGTCTTGAAGAAAAACTTGCAGTTGCTTTTAATGATGTAGATTTTAATATGAAAATTGGTAAAAAGGGGTATCAGAATATATATTTACCATCTGTAGAATTATATCATTATGAATCAAAATCGAGAGGACTTGATACAACACCAGAAAAACAAAAAAGGTTTATGCAAGAATGGCAGTATATGACTGACAAATGGAGTACAGAATTAAAAAACGATAAATACTATAATAAGAATTTTAGTTTAACATATGATTATATGTTAGAGGCTAATGGGGAGGTAAATGATGAAATTGAATGATGTAGTAAATATATATGAACGAAAAGTAGAGCCTTATCATGGAAAAGCAAAAAAAGTATCTGTGATTATTCCTAATTATAATTATGAGAAATTTATTATTGAAAGAATTGACTCTGTTTTAAACCAAACGTATCCAATTCATGAACTGATTATTTTAGATGATAAATCATCAGATAATAGTGTCAAAGTAATTGAGGAAAAAATAAATTCTATTGATACTGTACCTGTTCATTTTATTAAAAATAAAAATAATAGTGGTTGTGTCTTTAAGCAATGGTTAAAGGGGCTAGAAAATGTTACTGGCGATTATTTTTGGATTGCCGAGGCGGATGATAGTGCGGAACCTACCTTTTTGGAAACAGCTATGGAAGGTTTTTCTAATAAAAATGTTATTTTATCTTATACAGATTCAGCTAGAATAGATGAAAACAACAAGATAATTGCCACTGATTCTAAAGATTTATATAATATGTGTCATATTGATAAGTGGGATAATCCTTATATCAATAAAGGAACAGATGAAATCAAAGATACATTAAGTATTACCAATACAATATTAAATGTATCTAGTGTTGTATGGAAAAAAGAAGATTATACGGAAATATTTGAAGAGGCAGCTGCCTATAAGGTAGCAGGGGATTGGTATATATATGTGAGAGTACTTGAAAGGGGAGATATAGCTTTTTCGAATCAGTCTCTGAATTATTATCGTAAACATGGAAAGTCTGTTTGTACTACTGTTAAAGCAGATATAGAATATAAAGAAATTTGTCAAATTCAAGAAATGATTGCTCATAAATATCAAGTAGGTATGGATATTTATAAGTGGCAAAGACTTCGTAGAAGCTATATGGAACATGCAGTGTCTAAGGAAGTACGTAAGAAAAAAATAGCTTGGGTTATTCCACATCCAGGAAAAGGTTCAGGAGGGCACAGAACCATTATTCAAAATGTGAATGCCCTCATTCGTCATGGTTATGAATGTGATATTTATGTAGAAGAAGATTGGCTTTCTACGGCGGAAGAGGTTGGACAGAAAATTGATGATTTTTATGAAAAATGTGCTGCGACAGTTTATGTGGGAATTTCCCTTAGATGTGAGTATGATTTATTATTTGCAACAGGATGGCAAGTAATTGAGTTTGTGAGGGAACTAGACTGTAAAATGAAAGGATATTTTATTCAAGATTTTGAACCATGGTTTTTCCCTATGGGAGATGCTTATTTATTAACAGAAAATTCTTATCGTCTTGGCTATAAAAACATTACTATTGGAAAATGGTTATCACATAAAATGATGAGTGAGTATAATAGTCCTTCCCAATATTTTGATTTTTGTGCAGATTTGAATGTATATAGACCATTAAAAGAAAGTCCAAAAGAAAAAGCGATTTGTTATATATATCAACCAGAAAAACAGAGAAGATGTGATACCATAGCTTTGAGAGCCTTAAAGCTAGTTAAAGAATTACGACCTGATCTTAAAATTTATGTTTTTGGTTCTAATACTAATAAGGAAGTTGGTTTTGATGTAGAAAAATTAGGAATCATTTCTACTAGTGAATGTAATGAATTATATAATAAATGTATGGTAGGTTTGTGTATGAGTGCATCAAATCCTTCTAGAATACCATTTGAAATGATGGCAGCTGGTCTTCCTGTAGTAGAAATGTACAAGGAAAATAATTTATATGATTTTCCTGAAGATGCAATTTTACTTGCAGAACCTTCTCCAGAAGCAATTGCCACTGCCCTTTTAAAAATTATAGATGATGATAAACTACGTGCTAGAATGTCTAAAATTGGAACAACTTATATGAAAGATTATCCCCTTGAGAAGGGTTTTGAACAGTTTTTGAAGGCAGTAGATCATTTATTTGAAAATGACACAATCAAAACAGAAGAAATTAAACTTTCTTATACAAAAAAACCAGTTATACCATCAAAAGATGTATTATCTTGTTCACAAAAAGTATTAAAACCTTACATTTTGTTAGATTCACGTGGTAAAAATTGGCGTAAATTGAGAAAAGGAAAAAGGTATATAAAAAATAAAGCTAAAGGTGGCGTTATGAGAGTAGCAAATTTTATTGAAAGATTGTAAATAGGGAGGAATTATGAAAACAATTAAAAATATTTATGGTAACTTTAAGCACTATGCCTTCTTAATGCAACAATTAATTATGCGAGATTTTAAAGTCAAGTATAAAAGAAGTGTATTAGGTGTTGTTTGGAGCTTGTTATACCCTTTACTTATGATGGCTGTAATGGCACTTGTTTTCTCACAAATGTTTAAATTTAGAATGGAAGGGGTAAATTATTTAGTTTATTTGATGACGGGTCTTATTATATTTAATTACTTTAATGAGGCTTCCAATACAGCGATGACTTCAGTTGTTCAAAATTTTACTCTTTTAACAAAAGTATATATACCTAAATATATTTTTCCCATTTCTAAATGTTTGTTTGTAGGGATTAATTTCTTATTAACTTTGATTCCTTTATTATTAGTGATTCTATTTACTGGTAGTGGAGATACAAAATGTATAATAAATGTATGGTATATTTTATTACCTTATATTTTTATCTGTATGGTTTTATTTACAATTGGCGTTGGTCTATTTTTGTCTTCCGTTTCGGTATTTTTTAGAGATATGTTTTATATTTATGGAATTGTAATGACAATCTGGCAGTATTTTACACCTATTTTTTATGATATTAATATATTGCCAAAGAAATTGCAGTTTATTATGCATTTTAATCCATTATATATTTTTATCAATAGTGCTCGCGATATCATTTTGTTTGCAAAATCTCCTAGTATCATTGCATTACTCGCTTGCGGAGCATCCGCTATTGTTGCTCTTTTTATAGGTGGAATTGTATTTAAAAAAAATCAAGATAAGTTTATTTATTATGCGTAGAAAGGAAAAGAAAAATGATCGATGTAAAAAATGTTTCTATGAAATTTGATTTAGGTATTGAGAAAAACTTCTCTTTTAAATTACTATTTATATCTTTATTCAATAAGAAAAAAAGAGTTAAAAAAGAATATTTTTGGGCTCTTTCTAAAGTAGGATTTCATGTAAAAAAGGGAGAAGTAGTAGGCTTAATTGGAAGCAATGGTGCTGGGAAGAGTACATTACTAAAAGTTGTAAGTGGTGTTATGAAACCTACTAAAGGAAAAGTAGTGTGCAAGGGGAGTATAGCTCCTATGATTGAACTTGGTGCAGGTTTTGATCAAGAACTGACCGCTAGAGAAAATATTTATTTAAATGGTGCAGTTTTAGGATATTCTAAAAAATTTTTAGATAGTAAATTTGAAGAAATTGTTGAGTTTTCAGAGTTACGTGAATTTTTAGATGTCCCTGTTAAAAATTTTTCATCAGGAATGGTTGCCAAACTAGCTTTTTCAATATCAACTATTGTAGATCCTGAAATTTTGATTGTAGATGAAATTCTTTCAGTAGGGGATATTAAATTTCAAGAGAAAAGTAGACATAAGATGATGGAAATGATACATGGAGGAACCACAGTCCTTTATGTATCTCATTCACTAGATTCTATTCAGGAATTGTGTGATAAAGTAATATGGTTAGATCATGGTACGATAAAAATGATTGGCGAGACTAAGGAAGTTTGTGATGCCTATTATTTAGAACAAATGGGTATGACAAAAGAACAGATGAAACAAAAGCAGAAAAAAGAAAAACAAAAAAATTCATAAATGAAATCACCTGTACAGAGTGATATTTTGAATAAATATATAATCAATCATGAGAAAAGAGGGAAGAAGTGAAAAAAATTAGTATAATTGTTCCTTGTTATAACGAGCATGAAGCAATTCCATATTTTTATAAGGAGATGTTAAAGATTGAATCTTCTATGAAAAGTGTCGAATTTGAATATATATTTGTTAATGATGGTTCAACAGATCAAACATTAGAATCCCTTAGACAGCTTGCTAAAGACAATAAACATGTGCATTATATATCTTTTTCTCGTAATTTTGGGAAAGAATCTGCTATGTATGCAGGCTTAGAGTATTCCAAAGGAGATTATGTGACTTTGATGGATGCAGACTTACAAGACCCCCCTCATTTATTACCTAAAATGTATAAGTATATAACAGATGAAGGATATGATCGTGTTGGAACAAGAAGAGTGACTCGTAAAGGAGAACCTTTAATTCGGAGTTTTTTTGCAAGATGTTTTTACAAACTAATTAACAAAATGTCTAAGATAGAAATGGTAGATGGGGCCAGAGATTATTGTTTAATGACTAGACAGGTTGTAAATTCTATTTTAGAGTTAAAAGAATATAATCGTTATACTAAAGGACTTTTTAGTTTTGTTGGATATGATACAAAATGGATTGAATATGAAAATGTAGAGCGAGTTGCAGGAGAAACAAAATGGTCATTTTGGAAACTGTTTATTTATGCAATAGAAGCCATAACTGCTTTTTCCACAGTTCCCTTGGTAGTATCAGCAGTAATAGGAATTGTGTTTTGTCTTATTTCATTTATTGCTATTGCAGTCATTATTGTAAAAACAATTCTTTTCGGAGATCCAGTAGGTGGTTGGCCTTCACTTGTTTGTATTATTTTTTTTGTAAGTGGTATTCAACTTTTTTCAATAGGGATCATAGGTCAATATTTGTCTAAAACATATTTAGAAACAAAAAAGAGAACTATATATATTATAAAAGAAACAGATGAGAACAAGTAAGAGAAGGATTTATATGATATATTTAAAAGAAAAAGAACTATTATCATAGCTTTCTTTTTTTTTATATGATAAAATAGTCATAGAATTTATCATAATTGAGAAATAGATTTGCTAATTTATAAATAACATATGGGGTGATATTTTGAAAAAGATAACGATTTTATGTCTACATCTTGGCTATGGTGGAATAGAAAAGGCAATCTCTTCTCTTGCTAATTTATTTTGTGATACATATGATATTACAATTGTAAGTACGTATAAACTTTACGATAAACCTGCTTTTGTACTTGATAAAAATATAAAAGTAGAATATCTAATCTGTGATGATTTAGCAAAGCGTGTTGAAAATTATAAAGTACAATTTTTAAAACTTCATTGGCTAAAGCTTTGGAAAAGTCTTTTTCATGATTATTTTAAAAAAGGCAAATATATACAATTTTTTAAAGATGGAATAAGGGGGCTTTTTACTTATAAAAGAAGAAAAGAAGTGATGGCCTCTTATATTAAGAATTGCCATAGTGATATTATTATTTCTACCAGAGATTTTCATAATCTATTGTTATCAAAATATGGAAATAAGGAATGTTACAAAATTGGATGGGAGCACAATCATCATAATGATAATTCTAAATACATTCATAAAGTAGTTCATTCTGCTAAAAATTTAGATGCTTTGGTTTTGGTTTCTAAAGAACTTTTTAAATTTTATAAAGAGAAATTAGAAAAGAATAAAGTGAAATGCTACTATATTCCTAATTTTATTGATTATATTCCCCAAAAGAAATCAGATGTTCAAAAAAATAGGATTGTTACTGTTGGAAGGTTATCACCTGAGAAGGGGCATTTGGATTTAATCGATGTAGTCAGAATCTTATCTACTAAAACACAAGATTTTCACTTAGATATCGTTGGCTCTGGAACGGAAAGAGAAAAAATTGAAGAAAAAATAAAAGAATATCATTTACAAGATTATATTACTATGCATGGTTTTCTAAATAAACTGGAAATGAAGCCTATATTGGAGGAAGCATCAGTCTTTGTCCTGCCTTCTTATACTGAATCTTTTGGATTGGTGATATTAGAAGCTTTTGCATATGGAATTCCTAGTGTTGCCTTTGATAGTGCACAAGGGGCAAGTGAGATTATTGAAAATGGTTGGGATGGATATCTGATTAAAAACCGTGATAAGGAGCAAATGGCCAAACGTATTTTGGAACTTTTAAAAAGTTATAATAGGCGTGTTGTTATGGGGAATAATGCCTGTAAAAAAGCAAAACAATATACTGATAAAGTAGTAAAAAAAGATTGGGATGATTTATTTGAAAGAGAATAAGAAAAAAGTCTTATTTATATCCAGTACAGGGGGGCATTTATCTGAATTATTAAGACTAAAAAGTATGTTTGAAAAATATGATTATTCTATTATTACCGAAAAGGATAAATCAACAGTGGCACTTACAAAGAAATACGAGGGAAGGGTACACTATTTACTTTATGGAACAAAAGATCATTTATTTATATACCCTTTTAAATTATTATTAAATTGTTTTAAAAGTTTATATTTTTATGTCAAAATTAGACCTAAATATATTATAACAACTGGTGCTCATACTGCAGGTCCTATGTGTTGTATAGGAAAGATTTTTGGTAGTAAAATCATTTTTATTGAAACATTTGCTAATATAGAAAGCAAGACTGTCACAGGTAGAATTATCTATAAATTTGCTGATCTTTTTATCGTTCAGTGGGAGGAAATGCTAAAGTTATACCCTAAAGCCACATATGGTGGTTGGATTTTTTAGGAGGATTTTATGATATTAGTAACACTTGGAACACAAGATAAATCATTTGTAAGACTTTTGAAAGCTATTGAAAAATCATTAAAAACTGGGAAAATAAAAGAAAAAATAATTGTACAAGCGGGGTATACAGTATATGATAGTTCATATATGGAAATATTTGATTTTGTGGACATAGACACATTCAATCAATTGATACAAAAATGTGATATTTTAATTACTCATGGTGGTGTAGGATCTATTTTAGAGGGACTTAAACATCGGAAAAAAGTAATTGCAGCAGCACGTCTTCAGAAGTATGGGGAGCATACAAATGATCATCAAAAACAAATTATAAAAAGATTTGTACAAGATGGTTATATTGTAGAACTAAAACATTTTAATAAAATTGAAGATGCGATTGTACAAGTAAAAAATATAAAACCGAAGACTTATCAATCAAATACACAAAATATGGTAAGACTGATAGAAAATTATATTGATCATAATTGAAGTGAGGGAAGTATATGGGAAAGATGGATAATGTATGTATTGTAATACCCGCTTATAATGAGGAAGAAAATATATCATTGCTTATAAAACAGTGGTATCCAGTTATAGAAAAAGTGGGAAATCAATCTTTGATTTTAGTAGTAGATGATGGTAGTAAAGATGAAACACGTTCCATTTTATTCAATTTATCTAAACAATATAAAAATCTACGTGTTGTGAGTAAACCCAATGAAGGACATGGAAAAGCCATTCGGTATGGATATGAAAAAGCTCTATCTTATAAAACAGATTATATTTTTCAGATTGATTCTGATAGACAAACAGAACCTGATGAATTTTGGGATTTCTGGAAGGAAAGAAAGAATCATTCTGTTATAATAGGGCACAGAAAAAAGAGACAAGATGGTATTTCCCGTAAAGTTGTTACACTTGTTTTACGGCTTCTCATTTATTTGTTTTTTCATATCGATGTTAAGGATGCCAACACTCCCTTTCGATTAATGAAAAGAGAGTGTTTAGAAAGGTACCTTTCTAAAATACCCGAAGATTTTAATTTAACCAATGTTTTACTTTCTATTTATTTTGTTTTTTATAAAGAAAATATTATATTTATTCCTATTACATTTAAACCAAGACAAGGAGGAGTAAACTCTATTAATATCAAAAAGATTATTGGTATTGGAATTCAAACATATGATGATTTTAAAAAAATTCGGAAAAATTTGCTAAACAAAAAAGAAAAAAAATGGCATTTAGTTATATATTCTTTTTTACTTGCTTTTCTAGTTATTACATTTTGTTCTAAATGTTCCTTTCTTTATCCAATGAATGATGGAAATGATATGAATGCTTACTTTACAGTTGGAAAAAGTATTAAACATGGTCTTATCCCATATAAAGATCTTTTTGAACAAAAAGGTCCCTTTATTTATGCAATTTACTTTATGGGGTCCCTTTTTAGTGAAACGTCTTTTATAGGAATCTATTTAATAGAAATTTTATTTTTTACTTTCTTTTTATATTATAGTAGCAAAATCATTGGACTTTTTTTAAGAAGAGAGTATATTTATATGATTCTTCCACTATTTGCGACTTTTGTTGCTACAAATGCCTCCTTTTTTCATGGAGGAAGTGCAGAAGAATTTGCTCTCCCTTTCCTTATGTATAGTTTTTATCATTTATTAGTGTATTTAAAAACAGAAAAGGAACTTCCTTTTTCTGTTTTACTAAAAAACGGATTAGCAGCAGGATTTATTTTTATGATTAAGTATAATCTGTTAGGTTTTCATTTTGCTTTTTGTATTTTTTTACTCTTAGATTTTTTGATAAAAAATAGAAGAATTTCTTTGAAAATATGTTTTTCCTTTTTAGCTGGAATGCTTATTCCATTCCTTTTCTTTTCTATTTATTTTCTTTGTAATCATGCATTTCGAGAATTTATAGATACATATTTTATTTTTAATATATTTGGTTATTCGACAGGTCTTCCTCTACATTTAAAATGGATGCTTGTAAAAGAGGAATTTATAACAATTTTTTCAAATAATATATTTGCTTTTCTAATATTATGGATTGGCTTTTTGTATTTTTTTCTTCATAAAAAAATTTTTCGTTCTTTTTATAAAATTGTTCCGATTTTTACTTTTTTAATGCTTCTTTTAGGCGTTTATTGTGGTGGAAGAACCTACATATATTATTATTTGGTTGCAATGCCATTTTATCTTTTAGGTATAATTGCCATTCCTTTATTTATAGAAGAATATTATAAAAAAATACCTTCATTCGTTTTAATGTTTGTAAATCTTTTATCTTTCTATTTTTGTTTTCAGTTGCTTTTATCTAATCCTAATTTTTATTTCTCCAGATATAGAAAGCAAAATTTAGTACAATATCAATTTGCAGATATCATAAAAAAAGATAAAGATCCATCTTTTATGGAATATCAGTGTTTAGATAATGGTTTCTATTTTACAACCAATAAAGTTCCAAATGAAAGATATTTTATAAGTCTCAATGTTATAAAACAAAAATATCCTAATATTTTTCAAGATCAAACTAAAAGAATCAAAGAAAAAAAAGTTAATTTTGTTATTTTAAAAAAACAGCATAATAGTAATGATGAAATACCAGAAATCATTACTCAAAGTTATAAACTTGTAAAAAAAGAACCTCAAATTTATGAAAATGAATTATACCTTTATTTTCTTTTTAAGAAAAAATAAAGTTGGGTAGCTTTTAGTTTATATGATTGACTTCTTTGATAATATTTTCTATAATAATATAGAACTAGAAATGAGTACTAGTTTATAATTGTATATTATGGTTATTATAGGTAGAAAGAAGGAAGAAAATGGATTTAAAAGGTACAAAAACAGAACAAAATCTAATGGCTGCTTTTGCAGGTGAAAGTCAAGCTAGAAATAAATATACATATTATGCATCAAAGGCTAAAAAAGAAGGATTTGAGCAGATTGCAGCTATTTTTGAAGAAACAGCTGGAAATGAAAAAGAACATGCTAAAATGTGGTTTAAGCTTTTACAAGGTGGAGATATAAAATCAACAAGTGAAAATTTGTTAGATGCTGCAGAAGGTGAAAACTATGAATGGACAGATATGTATGCGGATTTTGCTAAAACAGCAAAAGAAGAAGGGTTTAATCATATTGCTTTTCTCTTTGAAAAAGTTGGAGAAATTGAGAAAAGACATGAGGAAAGATATAGAGCTCTATTGAATAATGTAAAAGAAGAAATGGTATTTAAAAAACAAACACCAGTTATGTGGATATGTCGTAATTGTGGACATGTACATTATGGAGAAGAAGCACCTAATGTTTGTCCTGTATGTGCACATCCAAAGGCTTATTTTGAAATTCTTGAAGAAAATTATTAAAAAGCGTCAGCTTTTTTTTAATATCAATTTAAAAGATGTTTGTTTTATGTTACAATCACTATAGAAAGGTAAGGGATACAATGTTAAATATAGAAAAGGTTGCTGCAAAAATAAAATTACAACAAAAAGAGATCATTTCCTATGGAACGGAAAAGGCTAAAATTAAGAAAGAAATAGGAAATCCTAAAGGGCATCTGATCCTAGTAACTTCTACCAGTCCTACTCCATACGGAGAAGGAAAAACAACACTTTCCATTGGTATCACAGATAGTTTAAATGCTTTAGGGTACTGTTCTATTGCTGTATTAAGAGAACCTTCTTTAGGTCCTGTTTTTGGTTTAAAGGGGGGAGCTACAGGGGGAGGAAAGTCACAAATTGTTCCAAAGGAAGATATTAATTTGCATTTTACAGGAGACATACATGCTATTACAAGTGCTAATAATTTGCTTTGTGCAGCACTAGATAATCATATATATCAAGGAAATGAACTTGAAATAGATCCTGCTACGATTATGATTCATCGTTGTATGGACATGAATGATCGAGCATTAAGAAATATTACACTGGACAATCGAAAGGAATCCTTTGATATTTCTACAGCAAGTGAAGTTATGGCAATTTTTTGTCTTGCCACCTCTTTGAGTGATCTTCAAAAAAGATTGGGAGAAATTTTAATTGCCTATAGTAAAAATGGAAAAGAAATATATGCAAAAGATTTAAATGTACAAGGGGCTATGGTAAAATTATTAGAACATGCATTTTTACCTAATTTGGTCCAAACGCTAGAAGAAAATCCTGTTTTGATTCATGGTGGACCTTTTGCTAATATAGCACATGGTTGTAATAGTATTGTAGCAACAAGTTTAGGTCTTTCTTTAGCAGATTATATTGTTACAGAGGCTGGTTTTGGTAGCGATATGGGTGCTTTGAAGTTCTTTGATATCAAATGTAGAATGCATCACTTAAATCCATCTTTAGTTGTTATTAACACAACCATTCGAAGTTTAAAATATAATGCAGAAGATAAAAAATCATTACAAAGTGGTATTCAAAATTTAGTGTTCCACATTGAAAATATGAAAAGATTTATGAAAAATGTCTGTGTTGTCTTAAACCGTTTTGAAGATGATTCTGAGGTAGATATAAACTATGTAAAAGAATTTTGCCAGTCTCAAAATGTCCCTTTTATGATTAGTGATTGCTACTTAAAAGGAAGTAGTGGGGGAATCGATATGGCAAGTAAAATTGTATCATTATGTAAAACAGAACCCATTTCTTATCCTTACGAATTAAGTGATTCTTTACAATGTAAAATAGAAAAGATTTGTCAAAAACATTATGGGGCAAGTGAAGTAGAATTTTCTTCTTTGGTTATAGAAAAAATGAAAAAGCTTGATAAACCATTACCAATTTGCATTGCTAAAACACCTTACTCAATCAGTGATAATCCGAATTTGTTAGGATTTCCTAAAAATTTTAAAATGCGGGTGACAGATATAAAATTAAATAATGGTGCAGGTTTTATTACAGTATATATGGGCAATATTATGACCATGCCAGGATTACCTAAAAAACCAAATTATTTAAATATGTGAATGCTATACTTTTATAGTATAGGGCAACCGCATAAAAATAATAAAAATTAATATTCAGAAGAAATAACATTGAATATTAATTTTTTTATGTTATTCAAATCATGATTATATAAAGTAAGTTTTTTATTAAAACTTAGCTTTGTATTGAAAGGGTCTAATTTAGTCAAATTATAACAAATTTTTCGAATAGTAGATAAATTTTTTAAAGCATGTTCTTCTTTGCAAAGACTCCAGTCTTCTCTAAAGTGAACATCTAAAATCCAATGTAAATTATTTTCAATAGACCAGTGACCTCTTGCTATTCTTGCAAATTCTTCACCAGTTAATTTTAAATCAGAAATATAGTATTTTTCTTGAATAGAAACTTCACCATTAACTTCACGATAATTTCTAGTCATACCAATCATACTTAAATTTTGCCAATTTTCTTTTCCATAAAGCCAATCTATATCATAAACAATGTAATATTCTCTTCTTTCTATTCTTCCATGGTCTTTATCAGTAGTAGTATAAGTAATTATTTTTTCTTTTTCGTGAGTATCATTTAAGACAAAATCAAAATAATCTTTAATATCTAAATAAAAGTTCTTTTTATTTTCTTTTACAGCAAAACAATAATGACCATTTTTTTCTACAATCTTTTTTGCAATTTCTTTTTGACAACCCATTGCATCAATAGTAATAATACAATTCTCTATATTAATTAAATCTAATAGTTCTGGTATAGCAGTAATTTCATTTGATTTATCATTTACTTTTACTCCAGCAATAGAAATTCCTAAGTCTTGTAAAAATGCAGATACAATGTAAGGAGTATTACCACCATTTATTTTATCAGTAGCACTTTTAATTGCTTTTCCATCAATAGGTATAAGTTTATACTTATTGTTTAGTTGTTCATTTTTTTCTTTTATGATATTTTCTACCCATTTAGTAAATATTTTCATAAATTCTTCAGGATCAATCAAAGAATAAATTCTAAGTAGTGTATCTGGAGAAGGAGTACCATATTCTAATTTTAGTTCTTTATTAAAATATTCTTCATTTAATTTTAAAAAAAATGCAATGTTTTCAGCATCATAATGTCCAGCAAGAATACCAAATATGGTCATTACAATACAATCTGTTAACTCATGCTTTAAGCCTCTCGTATCTCTGGTATCTTTTAATTCGCTAAAATATATAATTAAATCTTTCATTTCTTCAACTACCTCTATTCATTATATATTTTATCTTATTTTCACTCTTTTTTAAATTTTTATTGACTATTTTTATGCGGTTGCCCTATTTATAGTATTTTTTTCTTTTAACAATTTTTCATTTCATGGTATAATAAGCACTTAAAGGAGGAAAATCTATGAATAATGGTGGAGACTATATCGGGCTAACCAATATATTTGAAAAAAAGGAATGTATTGTTGATGGAAAAAAACAAATATATTATGAAAAACTGGGGCCTTGTTTTGGTTTTTTTAAATATTTTAAAAATGCTGGAAAAACTTTTGTTATTTTAACAGGAAAATTGGCGGGTGAAATGACAACAGGCACATCTAATTCAGTTTATTTTTATTCAGAGTTTAAAACCATTAATGAACTGTGTGAAGAAAATAATCATATATATGATTATAATAAATTTATGAGTATGGGTAAATATGGATATAATATTGGTAACTATTACATCTATGATTCTAATAAAAACATGTTTTTACCAATAACTAGTCAAGAATTGTTACAAAAAATACGAGGCACAATTAAAGATTATGATGATACAATTTTAAATAACAATACTGATATATCTCAAATATATTCTGCAATAAAAAAGACAATTGTTTCACAGGATGAACAAATTATGCAAATATTAACATCACTTTTTAAAAACCAAAAAGTTATAAATTCATCATTTGGCCCTGATATAATATCAAAATTAAAAGAAAATATTATTGTGTATGGTCCTACAGGAACAGGAAAAACTGAAATTTTAAAAAGAATTGCTAATATATATAAAGTACCTATTGTTATTGAAGATGCAACTTCCCTTTCAGAAACAGGTTATGTTGGACGTAATATTACAGATATGTTAGAAAATTTATATTTAGCTGCTGAAAAGGATATCGAAAAGGCTCAAAAAGGTATTTTAGTAATAGATGAGTTTGATAAATTAGCAGAAAAAGACAATAGCTTTCATGATCATGTATCCAGAATTGGAGTTCAAAGATCGTTATTAAAATTATTAGATGGTTCAACATTTTATTTAGAGGATAAAAAATTTGATACATCGAGACTTTCCATTGTTGCTTTAGGAGCATTTACAGGAATAGTAGACAATGACGATTATTCAAATGTCTCATCAACAGATTTTGTGAAATATGGAATGATGAGGGAATTAATGGGAAGATTTTCAAAATTAATTGCTATGAATTCTTTATCAAAAGATGATATGAAAAAAATTTTAATCGAATCCGATTTTAGTCCATTAAACACTTATAGATTATTATTTGAATCTATGGGTATAGAATTTTCATATGATGAAGATTTTATTGATTACATTGCAGAAAAAGCAGTTGCATTAAAAAGTGGTGCTAGAAGTCTAAAGACAGTTTTTGATGATATTATTAGTAGTGCAATGTTTAGAATTTTTGCAGGGGAATATTCTTCTATAAATTTAACGAGATCTATTAACGAAGAACGACCATATATATTAACGAAAAAAAAGATCATTTAATTTTTTCTTAGAGTATAAAATATGCACTGATTACTAAGCTTAATGTGTGTATAATAAGTGTGATACTTTAGTATTTTTCAATTGTACTTTGTTGCATTTTAGAAAAAAATTTGTCGTAAATTTTTAGAGTAAAGTCCGTTTTTTTAGGGACTTTTTTCTTTTTCAGATT
>CANPPW010000025.1 GCA_947576095.1 uncultured Mycoplasmatota bacterium
AATTTTGAGTCACTTTTATTTAATTTTTTGTTTCACATCATTTACAAACGTACAATTTTCTTCTATTATTATATATCTTTCTTTCCATAAAAAATCCTTCTAATAAACAAAAAAAGGAAGATAAACTTCCTAAGTTTCCATAATCCAAGCTTCATATCCACCTTTTACATTCACAACTTTAAAACCTTGTTTTTGTAAAAACATACATAATTTTATACTTCTAGATCCAGACTGACAGTATAAGTAATATGTATCTGAAAAATTTAAATATTTTCGAGGATCTAATATAAGTTTCTCACTTGGAATATGTATAGCATTTTCTATGTGATTATCATTATATTTTTCTATACTTCTAATATCAATTAAATAAATACTTCCTATTTTTTGTTTTAATTCTTCAATTGAAATGCTAGATATCATATAATCACCCTACTATATTATATGCAAATCTTAAAAAGGGTGTATCAATCCTCATCATCACCGAAAAAATCGTCAAAAAATTGGTCATCTGTCACATCTGATAATACATAGTGATCATCTTTCACATCCACTTTAGGCACCCTTAAATTTTGATCATTTAACAATGTACTTTCTGGTACAGTTGGATTTAATTGAATTGGATGCTCTTCTTTATCTATTTCTAAAGAATTATGGGCTTCAATATTTGAAGAAGACTCTATTTCCTTTTCAAAAGGCTCTGGAAAAGCAAGTTCTACTTTCTCTTGTTTCATATCCTTAGCTTTTGAATTTTCAATAGGACTGATTGGAGTAGAATCCTTTATGACTGAATCTTTTATAATAGGATTCATTGATGTGGACGATATTGTTTCTTTTTCTTCAACAGTTGTCATAGAATTAGCTGATGAATTATTTTCTAAATTGGTATTTAAATGTGGTATTTTTAAATCATCATCCTTCAATATAGGGCTAGTATTCATAGGAATAGGAAGACTTCCAGAAATATTCTTTTTCTTATTTTCCTCTTTTAATTTTTCCTTTCTTTCCTCTTCTTCCAATTGCGCAATTTGAGCATCAATTCGCTTAATCAAATCATCTAAATCAAAATTTCCCATAGAACCTTTTGTTTCATTTGGACTTGCAGGATATCCTGGCATTGATGGGAATACATCACCATGAAAAGGATCCATCCCCATCATAGAATTTTTAGGACCAGGTGAAAAAGAAGGAATATCCATACCTCTCTTTGTAGACATACTAGCGCCTCCCTTAGAAGGAGGACTCGAAATTCCTCCAAACATTCCCATATTAGGCATTCCTGGTGGACGCCCCATACCCCCTGGCATACCTCCAAATGGAGAATTAGATGAAGGGGAAGTTCCTAATAATTCCTTCATTTTAGCATCCTTTTTTGCCTCTACAAATTTTTTTAGATCAAATATCTTCACAGGTATTTTTTCTCTCTGTGGATAACCTGCCTTTTTATATGATTTTCCCCAATTCATTTCAAAATTAGGTGTCAATTTTGTTTTAAAAGGCATCATTCGAATACGTAAAACAATAATATGCCACATTTTTAGACGTTGTAAATCACTTACTGTAACAAGAGGAGTAGAGGCTGTTTTATCTTTTTCTTTAGACTTAACCTCTCCACACATTTTACTAATCTCTTCTAATGCTGATAATTCAGAACTGATTAAGTATACAATATTACCACAGTTTCCCTTAATTGTTTCTCCATTTTCTTTTCCATAAACTTCATACAATTGTGCAAAGTTCTGAATAATAAAATTAAAACGAATATTTCTTGAGCGAGCTGCTGTAACCATTGTTGTAACATCTTTCAAAGGAGGCATATTGGCAAATTCATCCAATATAAAATTGGTACGATGTGGAAGTTTTCCACCAGATTCTTGAGCAACAGAAATGAGTGTTTCATAACATTGTTTTAGAAAAATTGTAACTAAAGAATGATAGGTCTTTTTTTCATCCTGAATGACAATAAACACAGCTGTCTTTTTACGACCAATATCTTTCATATCAAAATCATTATGTCCTAGCATCTCAGATAAATTATCACGTGTAGCAAATAGTTTTATTTTTTGTCTAAATACAGATAAAATAGATCCCTTGGTTTCATTTGGTGCATTAATAGTGGAAGATACATTAATATATGCTGCTGATGCGGGATCCTTATAACTAAAATATTCCTTCATATAAGTAGATCCCATAAATTTATCTTCACCAACTGTTGTCATTAAATTGATACTATTTAAATTAATTTCATCTTCAGTTGCATCTTCAAATAATGCCTGGGCAAGACCAGCAAAATAGTCAGCAGAAGTTTTCTCCCAAAATGGATCTTGTGATTTAGAGCTTGCATCATATAGTATATTTAAAGCCAAATCATCTAAAATTTCTGTTGCTTTATCAGGATTTCCTTCTTTATATAATCGATAGGGTAAAGAAAGTGGATTCCAAGAATTTCCTTGCTGAGGATCACGGAAATTTAAAAGAACAATATTATATCCTCTATCCTTTAGCATTTCAGCTGTATCTTCATAAATTTCTCCTTTTGGATCCGTAATAATCATAGATTCATCATGTTTTGATAAATTCTTAACCATAGGAAATACTGTAGTTTGGGTTTTACCAGCACCTGTAGAACCTATAATAAGATTATGATAGCCTCCATTATCTACCCATACCTCTTTTTTATTCATAATAATTGGTATTCCAGCAGCCTCTGTATGATCCGCAAGAGGATCAATTCTAGTTAATTCCTTTTTCATTTCTTTATCGGTAGCCCATCTTGCATAACCTTTGTCTTTTTTAGCATCTGTACTAATCCCAAAACCCTTTTCACGATCAAAGAAAAGAGAGGAAACACTCATCATAATACCAATCAGAGCCCCAATAAAAACTACCATTGTAGGAGCCAAATTATCTCCAGAAAAGGCAGGAAAAGGATTTAATCCATGAAAAATACCTGATGACGCAAAGGATGAAATATTAAGTACACAAATTGCAGATAGATACAAAAGAACAAAAGCAAATACTGCAAATAAAGTCCAATCCTTGGCATCCGCTCTAAATTTTAATTTCATTATTATCCATCTCCCTTAAATTCTGTTTTTCCTTTTAATCTGTTCCTTTATGATAAAATATCCTATTATTAAAGATATAAGAAGTCCCCCTATTAACAATAATAGCCATTTATACTGATTTAAAAACTCTGTTAGTATAATATCATATCTTTTTTGAGAACTCAATTGAAAGCTTATTTTTTTTGTATGGTCACTTCTTGTAATCACCCAAGTATAAAGATTATTTTTTTTATCAACTATATCTGCATTTGATTGAATAACTTTATTATGAAATTGAATTTTTATATTGATTTTCTGTATATCCATTAAATGATTTTCTTCTTCTACTAAGGAAGTAAAAATTCCATCATAATAATAGCCATCGCTTTCAAATGTATAAGTGTTTTTATTATCATTTATTTTAGCTGAGGTAAATATCATTTTATAAAGATCGGACTGTGTATAGTCTTCTAGTGAATCATATTTTTTATGAATCTTACCACCTATCACATTCTTATTTTTAAAAAATTTAAAAGTATATTGTTTTTCCTCAAGTGTAGGCATATAAGAATCTTTCTTTTCTTTTAAGAATTCTTCAGAATTTAATGTCTCATCTTCCACATCCTTTGTAATAACAGAAAAGATACTATCTTCTACGACTCTTTTATGAGAATCAATTTTTAAATGATAATCTACTGTACACCCTGTCAAACAAAATAATAAGATTAAAACAATTAATTTTTTTTTCATGATTTTACCTCTATTCTATCAATGAATGGATGAGAGAATTTTTTGATGATCCTATTCTCTACATAACTTTTGTTTTTTTATTCATTACTATTTATTGCTTTTGTAGTGGATGATGTAACACCTGACGATACACTTTTTTTAGAAACTGCTTGGTCAAATTCGGAATTATGGTTCAAAAGACCTTGAATAAGTGGTTCTGGATCTACTCTCGCTTCAATTGTATTCATACCCATCCTGTATTCAAAGTGTAAATGAGGTCCTGTAGAATTTCCAGTACTACCAACTTCTCCAATTTTCATACCACCAGTTACTTTTTGACCTGCTTTCACATCGACTTTTGACATGTGTGCATAAAGAGTAAATCTTTCATTATTTCCATCACCATCTAAATCATGTCCAATCACAACATAATTACCATATCCTGCTGGATTGGCTGGCATTTTCATCACAGTACCATCTGCAATTGCATAAATTGGGGTTCCTGTTGAATATCCAAAATCAAGAGCACCATGTGCCTTTTGATATCTACCTGTAATTGGATGAATTCTAGGACCAAATGATGAGGTTACTTTACTTAAAAGTAAGTTATCTTTAATTGGAAGACTTGTAGAAGTAATACCACCATTTAAACAACTGGTAGAAGAGCCAGATCCGCTCAATTTACCATTTTTTCCTTTATAATATGTATTTAAAATTTGTTCATATGTTTTCCCTTGAGCCCCAAGTTGGTAAGCTCTATCTTGATTAAGTGCATTCCCACTTGCATCCTCATAACACTTATGAAATATTTGCTTATTACATGAGGCATTACTAGCATAAAATGTCTGCATAATGGTTCCATTTTCATGCATTCGAACAATACCTGCTACTTCATTTAAACGTTGTTGCATAATAGCTAAATCTGCCTTACTAACAGGAGGAAAACGATAGTTTCCATTTTGGGATCCAGGATATAGACTGTCTCCATTATCAGGCGACCAACATCCTTTGTATACATCACACCATACCTGATCTTGGGTGGAACTACGAATACTGAATTCTTTCATGCCTGGTTTATATCCTGCATGAGCAAGTGTATAACTGGCAACAGTAATATAAAAGGCTTTGGCAAATTCTGCACCATTTGAGGCATACATCCAGCCAGTTACTTCTCCATAAGTAACTCCTAAAAGATATTCTGAAAAACTAATTTTAGCAAGTACATTTCCTGATGGATCAGTTACATTTACTAAAATATCACCATAAGAAGATAAACAATTATCTTTTACGATTTGGTTTTTATCTTCATCTTTAAAAATATAACGATAAACATCTGCTAAACTAAATATGTTATTAGCGATTTGTCGAATAGATGCCTCTTTATTATCTTCATTAATATAGTCATGATATAAGTCTGGAATAATAGTATCAATCAGTCTTGCTTTATAATTTCCTAAATCTAACTGATTTCCATTAATCATATAAATTCCATATTTATAAAAACTCTTTTTAGCAGTACGAAAAGTTTTTAATTCCTTTCCCTCTTTCGTAAAAGCTGTATGAAACCATGTATCAGAAAATGTCGCAATACCATCAGCTATGGTGCTCAGCCAATCAGGATCTTTTGTATCACCATAAGGATCTTTATCCCCACCTTTACTCAAAGATTCATACCTAGATCCGTAAAGGGCAGTTGCATACAAAAGTGCTCTATCTACCTTAACACCATATTCTTCCGCTATTTCTTCATATACTTCATTCACACGCTGTTGCATTGCCTTCTGTTCATCAGATAATTGATTTTTTATAGATTCACTTAAATTTTCTTGAAATCCTATAACTGGAGATAAAATAGCCATAAAAAAGAAGATGATAAGAAAAAGGATTACAATAGCGCCTCCAATAGATACCTTTACTGATAAGGGAATTGCCTTAAAAATAGCTTTACCTATATCTTCTAAGGTTCCGCCACCATTAGAATCGTTTGTATCCTTCATCTTTATCACCACCTAACTTACTTTGGTATTATTACAATCCACCACCAGCACCAAAGGAGTCTAATTCTTTTTCTGTAACAACTACGTTAATTCGCATACGTCTGCTACCACAGACAAACAAAGCTTCACCTTGATTATATCTTTTAATACTATCTTTTTCATTTTCATTTAAATCAATTAATTTTGATAAATCTTCTACAGCTTGCTTACGAAGTCCCATAACTAAATAGTAAGAAGCATTATCAAAGATAGCTTTTCCTTGTGTTATCACAGCTGGATCCGAAAAATCAGATGGTTGCTGTGTAATAATAATTGTTCCTGTGTTATATTTACGTGCACGTCTTTGTACTTGGGCTAAGAAATCTGCACCTAGTGTATTACTTCCACTTAATAAAACATGTGCCTCATCAACCATTAAAATCGTATTTTTTGATTTATCAAGTGTAAGCCCCCATGCGTATTTTAATATATTAAAAAATAAAGCATTTCGAACATTGGTATCTGCATTCATAATTTCTCTAATATTAAAAACGATAAATTCACTTTGTGGTTGAATCGTTGTATAATCATCAAAGTAATATTTTAATTCTTTAGTAAGTGGTCTGATTTTTAGTTCCAATCTTTCCATTACATCCTTTTCATGGGTTTTTTCTGGCATTGCTAAAAGTCTACCTTTTATAGTCGCATACACATCTTTAAAAGTTGGATAATCCCTCGACGTAAATTTGGAAAAATCAGTATTAAAATCAATCCCAAATCTTTTATATGTATCTTGTACAACCTCACTAAATAATGTTAAAACATCTTCTTCTATATCAGGAGAATAATATTTGATAAAGGCTTTTACAGTCTGAAGAGTTCTTGTTAAAACAGTATACCCAAGGCCTTGTTTAATTTCATCTTCATCGGCATCCATAATCACCTCAAGAGGATTAATCATACCATATTCTCCACCTTTACCCAAATCAATAAAGTCTCCACCAAAAAGGTGTGTCATTTCTTCTAACTCCCCTTCTGGATCAATTACAACTACTTTATAATCATTTCGAATATTGGTTCTAAGCAACAATTTAGCTGCGGTTGACTTACCACTACCTGATGTACCTAAAATAATCATATTGGCATTATTTCGATTAGGTTCTTTTTTTATTTGATATAAAAATTGATTAAATAGAATAACACCTCCTGAGAAATCGACCCCTAATAAAGCAGAAAGTCCAGGATCCTTAATACTATCGAAAATAAAAGGATACATAGCTGCAATTGTTGGTGAAGGAATAGGGGTTCCAATGCGATCCTCTATATCTTGTTTTGGAAAAATTGGAATAATAGACTTTAACACTTTTTCTTGTTCAAAACGAAGTGGTAAAGCATTCATCTCTAAAGCACCTAAATAATTTTTTACTTGTAATTTTTTATTATTTAATTCTTCTTCTGTATCTGCTGTAATCATAATGTGCAACTGGAAATCATAAATTTTCGATTGACTTGAGGCTAGCATTTGGATAAATTGCTCTAAAGATTCATAATCTTGGCGAATTCTCTCCTGAATGGTTTTATCATTTTCTTCTTGATATCGTTGCTTTAAATCTGCAATTTCCTTATTTATCATTTTGCTAATAACACTAAATGGCATTGGGATATGTTTAATAACAACCTTATTCCCAGACATATTGGTTATATTAGCAAGAAAGCCAGGGCTAATATATTTAGGGTATGAAATGACAGTTAAAATCGTTGCATATTTATCGCTAATAATAAAAGAAGAAGGTTTAAATTCTAATCCTTTTGGTGCGATTTGTGTTTTTATATCCATTATCCAATCACCGTCCCTAATGTCGTTGTTTGCCCACCATTTAAAAAGTTATCTAAAATCATTCTAAGATCATCGTTTGTAACTTGCTGAGAAGAAAGTCCAGCGTTGGCAAGATTCGTAATAAGTGTGCGAATTCTTTTTTGAATAATATTGATATCCTTTTCCTTAAATAAAAGGAAATATTCGGTATCTACAATGTTATTATTCATAAATTCATTGGCTTTATTAATATCCTCCATAATTAATTTTCTTTTAGCTTGATTTTGAACTTGATTATATAATAACTGTAATTGTGATAAAAATACATTAATATCAACAGGTCTATCTGCTACCACAATCCAAAACTCATAATCAATCATGTTATAAACATCTTTTAAATTATTAATAATCATATTCTGTAAATCAGGTTCCAAAATAAAAATATTTCTTGGCTGAATTTTCACTCCACAAACTTTCAAATTATTCTCAAGTACAATCATTCCATTGCTGATATTTTTGATAGGTACAAAATTATCTTCTGTATACTTACTTCTGTTTTGTTTGGCCACTTAATACACACCATCCTCTCCATATAAATCTCTGTCTATTACTATAAAAATCAATTAGATTTTTAATAACAGTTATCATATTATGATAATTAGGTATTGGTAATACTAAAAATCCAGTAATAAGAGCTGGTGCTATAGCAAGAATCGCTATAGCAAGCTGTGATACTGGTAACACGAGTAAAAGCACTGTAGAAAGTGCAATTCCTCCTGCAAATAATGCTAAATCAAATGGTGAAAATAGGCCAAAAATAAGTAATGACTTTTTTGAATTGGCTGGTATTAAAAACCCCATATTTATTCCTCCTTTTATCGATTATTGTTTGTTCCCCTTGCTTCAATATCACTAAGAGCCTTTGAAACTTTTTGTTTTGGCGAAGAATCGACACCATAGAATTTTTCTCTTTGTGCTTTTTCATCTTTAACGGTTGCGATATTTTTCTCAATACCAGCAATTTCTTTTCTAATATTAGCTTCAGTCTGAATTGCTGTCTCATAACGCTGGAGATTGCTAATCTGAATCTGGCTACTCTGATAAACTCTTTCTGCCTCATTAAATTCACGAGTTGCACGGTCCAATTCAGCTTGTGCAGCTGTAGTATCATATCGATTCAACTCTTCCTGTGCACGTCTATATTCTTCACCATAGCGGCTTAAAATATCCTGTGCCCGTTGATATTCACCACTTGTATAATATGGATTCATGTGTTCAGGGACATTCATCGCATTGGCTGCATTTACAATTTGCTGCGCCCTATTATAATCAGCTTGAATAGAATCAACTGTCGCTTGTGCTTCTCCTCTTCTAAGCTGGGCAGTGTCAAAATTGGCTTGTGCTGTATCTCTAGCCGCTTGTGCTGCTGTTCTTTGAGCAGATGCTGTTGCCGCATTTTCATTCGCAACTCTTCGGGCATCATTCATATCACTCACATCAATTCCATTTCTTCTAAGTTCGTTGGAAAGTTCAGCAGAAGTATGAGAAGCTACATTTAAAGCGGTTTGATTCTCTTGTAATTGTGTATAAGCGGTTCTTAGTGCATTATCCATTTCATCAACTCGCCCTTGTCCTTTATAACTCATGAAAAGTCTACCAAGAGACATATGCTCATAATGGTTTCCTGTTAAATTTTGGTAAGCTGTATCCATCGATTTTTTGAAAGAACCACTACCTACTTTGGTTTTGTATCCAGTTCCCATTCCGCTAAAGAAACCTGATGTAAATCCCCTAAATGGAGCACCAACCTGCGCCCCTGCTTTTACTCCAGCTAAGGCTCCACCTACACCACCAGTAACTGCCCCTACAGCACCAGCTGCCAAAGGAGAGTTTTTAAATGGATTTAGAGAGAAATTTCCAAGTTTAAAGCCAAAAAGGCTACCAATTAATTCAGGCACTTTATTAGCAAACATTAAAGCTCCTAAAATAATCACAATCATTGTAAGTCCACCAATTGGTTTGCCTGTACTACTATAAGTAAGTCCTGTACCTGTTACCATTGTCATAATCACAAAAACAGCAAAATATAGGGCAGCTAAACGAATAAATAAATCTGCATATGTTTTTCCACATTCTTTCATCCAAGCCTGGAATGTTTTTTTAGTATGGGTATCTATATAAGAAAGAATAGGAATCGGAGCAATTAATTCCAAAAAGCCTAATTTAATAGTACGAAGTGCTATATCAAAACAAAAATGAATCAACATCCAAACAACGATACAACCTGTTACTAAACTAATAAGATAATTAAACTTAAATACACTATCTCCAGCATTGGTTTTTACCTGTTTTAAATTGGTACTATCTTCTCCACCTAATAACATAGAAATACTCTTTTGTGAATAAGCCGTTTCATATTGATATACAGCATCTCCAGGATTATCATCCACAAGTTCTAAAATGGCCGTTGCACAATCCCCATCCATTTTATATAAGGCATTTTCTAACCCCTCTTGCTTAGACGGATCAGGATCCACACTTTCATCCAAAATCATAGTTGTGTTCGCACACGATCCCGAGCTTGACTTTAAAGATGGACTTGGATGAAAAAATCCGTTTAATACAGAAAAGGATAAATATCTTCCTGCCTGTTTTGTATCAATAGCTGTCGCACCTACATCTGCACTAGAAGAGGTTTTAACACCTAATATAACCTGTTCTAAGATATGATCATTTAAAACAGCTGTTTGCAATTCTCTAGATAATGGAAAAATCAAATTAGGAACTGCAATGAGTAAAACAAGGGAAACCATAATATTTACAATTAACTTTTGCCCTCCCTTGGACTTATCTGTTAAAGTGTCAGGATTAACAGCATAGGTAATAAAGGTAAACATAAGCTTAAAAGCCATAAAAACTCCTAAAATTGCATAAATTCTAGTAGAAAAGGCTTTGAGCACTTGATTATCAAAAATCTGAACATCCGTCAGACTCATCAAAAAGTTATACACATCTTCAATAAAAGAATATATAAAATAATTTAGAACGCTGAAAAGATCTGTAATAAGATCTCCTAGAAATCCAGCTATTTTACCTATGACCCATCCCATATGATCCCTCTACTTTCTTTACACAATACCAAAATTTACCCAATTTCAATCAAAAACATTATACCATATTTTTTTCAAACAATAAATAGTTTAAAAAAATATTAATCAAATCGATTAATATTTCCTGTTTTCCTTATTGACTTACACAAGACTCATTTGCACGTGTAAAGCATTCAATACAATCTGCATAAGTATTTGCACCTGCACCAGCCAAAATACTTACTAAAAATTTTACAATTGCTATAACAAAGAATACAATAGCTGCAGCAATAAGTCTTTTAATAAATGTTTGTTGTCCTTTTTTGATTTCATCTTCTTTTTGAGCCATTACTGCTTTTCCTAAATCCATCATACCAAAGATAATTAAAATAATAGGAATACCAATTTGTATAAGAAGAACAACCGTAGACACTATATTAGGAAGAATTGCATCAAACTGAAATGATCCTCCTCCACAACTATAAGTTCCTTCACCAAGTGCTAGAACATTGAATAAATTCTGCATAAATAACCTCCCTCAAATAACTATTACTATACTACTTCATTTTAGATAATCTGTCAAGTTTTTATTTACATGTATATCCATTCTCTTCAAGACTTTTTTTTATTTCCGATCTTGTAGCAGAAGTGTCTATCAAATTTCCTGTTTCTTGATCTTTTTGTTTTTTAACATCAACATTTAAGTTTACATGGATATTATCATCACCTTTAGAGATTTTTACAGAAATTCCTTCCCCTAATGATGTTCCCTTATAATTTTCTTCTAACACCTTATAATAAGAATCAATTGCATCTTTATATTCATCTTCAAATGTAATCATAATTTTTTCCTTTATTTTAGAAGCATTTTTACCATCAAAAGAAACTTCTAATGTTGTCTCTGTTTTTTTTCCAATATCTGAACCTTTTTGAGTACAAACAAGCTTCTTGGTTCCACAAGCACTTGTGCATAACAATATTGTCATGATCGTAAAAATTCCTATTATTCTCTTCATATTATCACCTATTCTCATCTTACACTATATTTATAAAACTGTCAAATAGGAGCAAATTTGAGAACAAAAAAAGCGTGTTACCACACTTTAAAAAATTCATAATATTTTTGAGTAAAATACTACTTACACTGAAAACCGTCCTTTTCAAACTCCTTTTTTGCTTCTTTTCTAGATTTAGTAGACGTATTGACATTCAAAAGTCCAAATTCTTCCCTCGTACTTTTGTCCATTTTATTCACATTAGCACGCATATTTAAAGTAATTGTGTCATCTTTCGCTACTGTATTAACAGAAATTCCTTTTTTATTTTTATAAGATGAAAATTGCTGTTCCAAAGAACTTTGTAAAGTTGCTTTATGTTGTTTATAAACTCCTGCCACCTCAACTTTCATAGTAGTAGCAATTTCTGTTACCTTACTTTTTTTAAATGTCACATCAATATTTTGAATCATTTTCAAATCTTGATTAGAATCATCTGTTTTTGTACAGTGTAATTCTTCATTCCCGCATCCTGTTAAACATAAAATAGATAAAATAATACTTCCATATAATACTGCCCTTTTCATGTTATCCTCCTTTTTTTAAGGATAGCAAAAATAAAAGTACATGTCAATCTTACCTTAACAATTTAAAAAAACAGTTGTACTAAAACAATGGAAGCAATAAATCCTGCCAAATCGGCCGCTAGACCTGCCCACATCGCATGTTTTATTTTTTTTATCCCTACACTACCAAAATAAAGTGTCAAAATATAAAATGTAGTATCTGTAGATCCTTGTAATATAGACGCGAGTCTTCCAATATAACTATCAGGTGTAAATTTTTCAAAAATATGATTCAAAAGTGCTAAAGAAGAACTACCTGATATTGGTCTTATAAGTGCCATAGGTATAATGTCAGATGGAATATGAAAGAAGGATAGAAAAGGATTCATGGCTTTTAATAATCCTTTTAATATTCCACTCTTTATAAAAATATTTACACCAAATATCATAGCAAGCAGCGATGGAAACATACTTACAATCATATCAAAACTTTCCTTTGCTCCTTCAATAAATGTATCATATACATTGACTTTTTTTTGAAGAGCATATCCAACAATAAAAACAACAATAAGCGGAAGAATATAGTTAGAAACATTCATAATTTACCTCCTAGTATTCGATCCACAATAAGACCTACAAGTGTTGAACAAAAAGTTGCAACTATACATGCAAAAACAATTTCTGTAGGTCTAATACTATGATACATCATTCTTAAAGAAATAATTGTTGTAGGAATTAAAGTAAGACCACTTGTATTTAACACTAAAAAGGTGATCATACTTCTACTAGCCTCTTTTTTATGATCATTTAAATCCTGAAGTGATTCCATGGCCTTTAGCCCAAACGGCGTAGCAGCATTTCCAAGACCAAATAAGTTTGCTACAATATTCGATGCAATATATCCAAACGCCTCATGTCCCTTAGGTATTTCTGGAAATATGAAATGTAAAAATCCCGATAATATCTTAGAAAATTTTTCAAGTAATCCAGATACCTTTGCAATATTCATAATACCAAGCCATAAAGCAATAACAGGAAATATTTCACAAATCATCGAAAAACTACTTGATGCGGATTTTATAATTTCTTCATTTACAATATCAACATTTCCAGTAAAAAGTGCATAAAAAATACCACTTATAATAAAAAAGGCCCATAATTTATGAATCATGCTTAAACCAAGATTTTATTTTTGAAAAAATACCTTTCTTATTTTCTTTTAAATCCTGAATATAAATAGAAACTTCTCCTATCTGTTTTTCATTTAATAAAATATGCACTTTTCCTACTTTACTATCTCTTTTATACTGTCTTCTCTTTTCCAACTCAATTTTTAAAATAATATGTTCCTTTTCTGTTTCTAATAATGGATAAGAAAAATCCTCTTTTACATATAAATCATAGTCCTTATAATATGTATCATCATATACATTTATAAAGCCCTTTTTTATAATTTGATAATTCTGATATGTATTAAATCCATAAGAAAATAAATCTGCATGATCTTTAAAATCATTTCCATCATCCAAAGTCACTGTAATTAAATTAAACTGATCTTTACTTGCCGTTGAAACAAGTGTTCTTCGTGCTTTTTCAGTAAAACCTGTTTTACCTCCTGTGGTATATTTATAACTCTTGAGTAATTTATTTTTGTTATTCCAGACATATGTATTTTTATTCGTTGATAATTTATACGTTTTTGTTTTTACAATTTTTCTATATTCTTTATTCATCATTGCAGCTTTGGTTACAAGAGCCATATCATACGCAGTAGAAAAATTCCCTTTCCAGTCTCCCTCATCTAATCCATGAGGATTATGAAATGTTGTATTTTTCATGCCTAAAAAAGCAGCCTTATCGTTCATCATCTTAACAAAATTTTCCGTACTTCCACCTACATAATTGGCAATCGCTAAAGCTGCATCATTTCCACTTCGAAGCATTAAAGCATACACTAGATCCTCTAATGTCATTTTTTCTCCTACTTTTATATATACTGCTGATCCATAAGCAGAATTGATTTCCTCACCAATTTGTACCATATCTTTTAATTTTCCACTTTCTACAGCTAAAAGAGCAGTCATTATTTTAGAAATACTGGCAACACTTCGCACCTCATGAACATTTTCAGCATGTAAAATCCTACCACTATCTTGATCCATCAAAATAGCACTTCTGGCACTTGTATCTACACCATATACAACACCAGGTAAAATTAAAAAAAGAATACCAATTAAAACCTTTTTCATACGCTCACCTAATTAAGAGTATGAAAAAAAGGACAAAGTTATGCCCTATTCTTTTTCTTCCAACAAACCATTCTTTTTAAGTATATTATAAATGCACGAATAACTTCTACGATTATAAAATCTGCAAAATTGTCTAATAGTTGCATTGCTCCTTCTATATAAATTCACGATTTTTTCTTCTTCTTCCTTACTCATTTTATTTATTGGCTCTTTATTTTTGTTACCATGTTCCATACGAATGGTTCCATTAATAACTTCTTTCTTGAGTCTTAATATATACTTGGGGTGATATCCTGTAATGGATGCAATCTCTTCATATGTAAGAAAACTTTCTCCTTTTAATTTATCATGAATATACTTTACTGCCAAAGTTTTATTTCCTTTCATAATATCACCCATTAAATTATATCATAAATGTAATTTTTTAGTAAAATCTCTCTTCTCTAAACCAAGATTTAACTTTCTCTTATTTGTTTCATATAAACATTTACTTGTCTAGCCCATGATTTACTTTCCGCATATTTAGAATTCATAGCTTCTGGTGTAGTAAGACCATACCTGTAATAATTATAATACAAATTCTCTAAATATTTTTTAATACCTACTTCTAGACTAGAAAAAGATTGATAAGAACTCCCATTACAACCTTTCCTTCCCTTCATTCCTCCTACATTATTACACTTTTTTACAAGCTCACTACAGTTCCATTTACATCCTGTTTCATGAAGCATAATCGCTACACTAAGATATGGATCTATTCCAAGCTGTATCGAATAAGAGGCAAATAAAAGACCATATCCTTTTACAGTAGAATTTAAATTACGTTCCAATTTATCAGCAAGTTGTGCCATTGTTAAATTATCATACACAATAGGTTCTATGGGTATAGAAGGTTCCATAATTGGTTCTACATCCATATTGATAATATTTAAAATCAACGCATTATCACCTTTATCACCTTTGTTATTCTTTTGTGTTATATAACTTCCCTCTTTATTCACTTCATGGAAACTCTGTATAATAACGGGCCTATGAAGGATAAAGTAAGCTATCATTATATTTAATATCAAAAGTCCAAAAGAAAACATTCGTTTTCCATATTTCTTCATATAGTCACCTCAACAAAAATGAAAAGTAGTGACTATTCTAGCAGAAATAAACAATATCGTCAAATTGATAAAACAGAATACATGCTTTCTCTTTAAACACACCCATACTTTAATTTTAAATAGAATCTTGTTTTTTCAAAAATAATTCTTCAATGGTATTTGATACTATTAACCTATTATAATTGGTATAACGTATTGATTGAATAGCATTTTTAGAATCTGTAAGCTGAATTCTTTTTTCTAATGGACGAGCCTTATCTTTGAAATATATGATACATTTATCACTATTTTTAAACTCTTCTATAGAAGCAATACAAGCAATATGTGTAATAGCAGATATTGGTGCTACCTGATAAGCACAAATATATTTTAATTTGTCTCGCATTGCTTTCGCAATTCTAACCTCATACCAGCAATTTTCATTTTTAAAAACCTTCTCAAACCCCTCGATTCTTGCAGGAACAATAATAGTGTCTGGGATATCAGCAGAAAATGTATGAATCATTTGTTGCATAAATGATATATAGCTATCTAAATCAGCATATGATAACCCATCTAATAAAGCTTTATGTACTAACTGATCTCGAAATTGAAAAATTTCATGTATTTTATTTATACTTTCTTCTGCTATAATATGATTTTCTTTGAGAATAGAAAAAATATTTCTTCTATTTTTAATTTCATAACCATTTTGACTACATATTCCTTCTAAACATTGAAAGAAAATATGATATATTTTCAAAAATTCTGCAAGTTTACTATTAGAGTTAGCAATCAATTCCTCATTTAAAGTTTCCTTTTCTTCTGCTTTAATTTTTACTTTATCTAATTTTTGAATAGCTTCTAATAAAATAGGTCGAATTTCACTTATAATCTTTTTTAACTCCTCATAATCTTGATTATAAAAAACTTTATTATGTGCTACAATACAACGTAATTCGTAAAGTCTTTCCCATCTCTTTTTAAGCATTTCCCCTTCACATGAAACAATCTGCTCAAAATATTTTTCCCAATTAGATTTAGGAAGGTATTTTTTTAATTCCCCTTGAGTAAGAGAACCAATATCCGTTTTCAATCTTTGAAATAAATCCTCTTTCATTTTAGATTCATTTTTATTAAAAAGGAACTGTGAAAGATGAATAAAATCTGTTTGATATAAATAGTCATATGAATTGTTAGCTTTTTTTCTTAAAATCACATTTTCTAACCTATCTGGCAAATTGGTTTTATCCCAATGCTCCCCTATATTTACAAACATAAATTGTGTTAATAATTTCCTCATCAAATTCTCAATTTGATAAAAATACGGGTAAGCTTTTTGACAATAATATCCACTAATTCCGTTATAAAGAGTAATGACTTCTCTATTATAAGCTGTGTTTAAAAAAAGAACTCATACATCTTTGATAAATTTTTCAAATATATATAAATATTCCAATTTTTCTATAGAAAAAGTTGTATGAAAAATACGATTATTATGATCATCTGTATCTAGTAATTTGTTTTCGAATTGAATTTTAATATTCTTATACAAAATTGATGTATCATTACAGACAAGGCCATGAATTGATTGCAACAAAAAACAAAAGCTTTCTGTATTTTTACAAAAATCCTGTTTTTTATCAAAAGTTATTAAATATTCCATTACAATTGTCTCCATATAAGACCTCCTCGTTTCTCTCACTATATCTGGAAAAGAAAAATTTGTCAATTCAAAAAACTTTTTTTGCACAAGAGATATACTTTTTTAGCTCAACAATATAAATATCTCATATATATAAAAACGAAATTTCCCAATTCAGAAAATTCCGTTTTTATTTACAGTATCATTCTGCAAAAGCAGTAAAAGAAAGCATCAAATCCCCACACATATTCGCACTATACCCAGCATACCCATACTCACCAAACGTAAAAATCATCATAAATGGAGTACTTCCTGCTTCTTTCTTAATATTTTTATATACTTCATCTAGTCGATCACCTATACCTTGCATTCTTCCAGCCGAATGCATCAACAAATAAGCACCAGGTCTAGTTTTTAATTCTTGTTTTACCTTTTTTAATGTTTCACCTGTAGAAAATATCAATTCATCTACTGTCGTTTCCATACAAATAACGGCGGTTCCAGTCACTATCTGATTTCTTATATTCATAGTATTATCATTATTCCCTATAATTGGATGTCTAATAATTGTGATGGTTCCCTGAGGATCTTTTATGCCAAGAGGAGAAATAATAGATGCAGAAAGAAGCTTCTTTCCTTGTAGAACATCAGGTGAAGTAGAAATCCATTCCCCATATTTTTGAAGAGATAAAGTATGATCTATTTCTGTTAAAATATGATTTTGTTCCACCTTCGTAATAACGCCCATATTTTTTGTTTCACGATAATTACCTGTATATTCATTAGCCATTTTTTTATTACTATAGAAAAACGCTACAGCACATCCATCAGAGATCACCTGATCTCCACATAAAATTCTACCTTCACCATCAAAATTATCATCTGTACAGCTTCCACCAAAACATGGAACTCTTCCAATTATATCTTGTATACCCAATAAATAAAGTTCTTCTTCTTTAGGGGAAGCAATCATGCAAAAATACGAAGGTCTCTGTCTTGTCCCCGCCTTTTTTATAGCTTCTATAGCAATCTGTTTTCCAGTTTCTCTTGGGTCTATCCCTCTTTCCATACCTGAAACAGAAACCTTTAAATCTTCATCATCTAATATCATCATTCCTGAAAAACCTTGATCTGACGAAATAATCCCATCTGGAATAATAATACCACCAGCTGTTGTACATCCAATAATTGGAAGATCTCTTGTAATACTTTGAATTCCTTTTAATAAATCCTGTTCTTCATACAAGCAAGAACAAGCTACAATTCCCAACTTAGGAGCATTAAAACTTTCCATAGCTCTTAAAGCTGTTTCTTTACCAGATGAAAAACTATCGGCATCTTTGCTATATCCAATTCGAGATTTTAACATAAATTTATCTCCTTTCTTAATGTAGACCATATATTCTCTATTTTTTATTATACCATGATCAGTAAAGGTTCATTAAACAAAATCATATATTGACAAAAGTTTACAAAGAGAACCCAAAAATCTCTAGTGTTATCTTTTTTTAGTAAATAAATTTCTCATAACACCACATGTATTTCATCAAAATACAGTATCAGCTGATTTTCATACAAACTAAGTACTCTATAAACATAAAGTAATACCTATCATACAAAGGAAAAACCACCTTATTGATATAAATAATAATTAAGATATAAAGTAAATCGATTGTGTCATTTCATTTAGAAAAAATTTGCTAGTGGAGTATCCTACTTTTGATATAATTTGTCAAATCAAATAAAATAACTTTGTTAAATTTTAACTAAAAAAACTATTAACAAATTTTATTAATTGTTAATAGCTTTCTAAAAATAATGTTACTGATTAATTTAATTTTTTTAAACTCAAAGTAGCATTTACTCCCGTACCTAAAGTAATACCTACAGCTATTAAAGCCGAAATAGCCATATCAACAACATCACCAGCCGCTAATGTTACTAATACACTACCACTATAAATAGAACCAACACCTACAGCTAATACTCTAGAAATAACAGTATCTGGAATATTAGTTCCATTAATTCTAACTGCTAATGTAACGGTCGTTCCTAATGCCACTGATATATTACTATAATAATTAATTTCATATGTACCTGCTTGAGCTACAGTAATACTATTAGTTGGAGTATAAGTTACATTCAAATTTGGCATTGTTGTTGGTAAAGCGATTTGTGATTGAGTACCAATACCTAAATTAATCGTTTGAGCGGTATTACTATATTTCCCACCATAAGCAGCTAAGCCCGCTGTTGGTCCTGTTGGACCTGTTGGACCTGTTGCTCCTGCTAATCCTTGAGGGCCTGTTGGTCCTGTCGCACCTGTTGCTCCTGCTAATCCTTGTGGGCCTGTTGGTCCTGTCGCACCTGTTGCTCCTGCTAATCCTTG
>CANPPW010000026.1 GCA_947576095.1 uncultured Mycoplasmatota bacterium
ACTTGATTCACTTTTTTTATATAGAAATGTTTCACATCTATTGTAACTCTACAAATAAATCCTTAAAATGTGATGTATTATTATTGACAATGGAAGATTATATATACTTTTGTTATTGGAAAAGAGTTGTAGATCTACGTCATCCGCTCCATAATGATTTTAAACCTTGAAATTCAAGGTTTTTTATTTTGTTTATTTTTATATTCATAATAGATTGTCCTGTTAACAATGATGTACTTGCTGTCAAGGTCTAATTTAATGTCAAAAATATGCCATCTCATTCCTGTGTAAAATAAAAAAGAATATTTATGAAACAGCATTTTTAAATTTTATTAATTTTATACAAATTATGGAAAAAAATAATAACAATAGTATAGTAAATAATACTATTAATATATTACAGCAGTCAAGAATTTTAACCAAAGTATTAAATCGAATGGCAGTAGCACACGATTTATAAATCATTTTGAATAAAATAAAAAAGGAGGATATAAATGAGTAGAGTATTAAAGAGTAGTGCAGTTATTACGCAAAAATTTAAGGGAATTGGTAAACATAATGGTGTCGATTTGGTAGGCGAGGGTCATACTACTTGTCCTGTTATTGCCCATTCTGCTGGTACTGTAGAGATGGCTGTTACAGGACACAGGAATGATCCGAATGCTACAGGGGATGCAACATATGGTAATTTCGTAAAAATTAAGCATAGCAATGGTTATGCAACGCTATATGCCCATTTGGATAGGGTTTTTGTTTCAAAAGGCCAAACGGTTGATGCTGGCCAAGAGATCGGATTTATGGGTAGTACAGGTCGCTCAAGTGGAGCACATCTGCACTTTGAAGTTAGAAAAAATGGTACCTATAATAGTATTATGGATCCAGAGCCATTCTTAAATGCAGATTTACCAGGATTGTCAACAGGGGATCGCGATTATAAAATTGTGCTGGACTGGCAAAAATGCATGAATAGGGTATATAACTGTGGTTTAGCAGAAGATAATAATTATGGTCCTGATTCACAGGCTAAGGCAAATCAGTATCAATTATATTATCGGTCTGGAAATGTCATAAAAAATGACATGGTAAGATGGGTACAGCAAAGACTAAAAAATCTAGGATATAATATAACAGTAGATCGATCTTATGGACCAAGTACTGATAATATCGTGCGACAGTTTCAAGCAAGTAGAGGCCTTAAGGCAGATGGATATGTAGGTAGAGATACCTATAGAGAACTTTTAAAAGATTAAAGCTAGTCATCGGACTAGCTTCTTTTTTTGCTTTAATGTTTCATTAATTGTCTATAATAATTTCTTAAATCTGTATTATTACTTTAAAAAGTTAATTTGTTATGTTTTAAATAGTATGTTTATAAAAGTATAAGTGCATTTTACTATTAAATTACTATTTTTATATAATTCCATAAATAAATCTTCCTACTTAAAATTTTCTTCATCAATTAAAGGAATAATATCTATTGTGGGTTCCTCATAAGGGTGTACTTCTTTTAATTTAGAAATGACTGCTTTAACTTTATCAATATCACAAACAAATTCTAGTTTTTCTTCTTCAACAACTTCTAAATTATTCTTCTCACCAATATATGGATTCGCATTATTATTTGGCTTAGATGTTCCTATTGATCTTGTAGATGAAGTACAAAACGAATAATCTCCGATTATGCCAGCCCCACTTTCACACACAGCATTTCTTACTTCTTCTATATTTTTGGGTGGAATTGTTACAAATATTTTAACCTTATTAACATTTACATTCACTCTGAATCATCCTCCAATCTTTTTTATATCTTCTAGAATATTTTCCAAAAAATCTGGTATCTCTGATAATATTTTATATTCACTAACTCCAATAGGTTTATTAATATCTTTTAATGCAAGTTCTGCAGTTACTTTTTTTTATCTTTGCAAAGTAATATATCAAATGTTGGATTATCAAATTCAGTAGTAAATTTTTGCATATATCTTAAATTTCTTGTAGACATTTTTCCTCTATAAGTAATCATGTTATTATAATTATACTACAAATACCAATAATTTCCTATGTGAGTATTGTTTTTATCAAAAATTCAGTATGATGATATGTAAAAAAAATGTAGAAAAAACCATTACGTCAAAATTTTTTTTATGTTATAATGATTGCACTAAAAAAGTTAAAAAAATATTTTATATGGGAGGAAAATAAATGAAAAAATTAGACTTAGGAAAAGAAAAAATTAGTAAATTGATTTTAGCATTTTCAATACCTTGTGTTATAAGTATGTTAATCAATTCAATTTATAATATTGTTGATCAAATATTTATTGGTAAAGGGGTTGGAACCTTAGGAAATGCATCCACAAATGTAATTTTCCCACTCATTATCATATTTAATGCAACAGCAGGTTTAATTGGAAATGGTGCTTCAGCTAATCTGTCTTTAAGGCTTGGAGAAGGAAAAAAGAATGAGGCCAGTAAGAGTATTGCACAGGCTATTATTTTAACAATTGTTGTTTCTATAATTTTATCTATGATTTCCTATATATTTTTACCAAAACTAGTCTATATATTTGGCTGTACTAAAAATGTTTATCAGTATGCTATTGATTATGGGAGAATCATTATTCTTGGAGCACCTTTTATGATTACTTACTCTGTTTTATCTAATATTATTAGAGCTGATGGATCTCCAAAATATTCAATGGTTATGTTAGTTATAGGAGCAATTATCAACATTATTCTAGATCCAATTTTTATTTTTGTTTTTGATATGGGGGTAAAAGGTGGAGCTGTTGCGACTGTAATAGGGCAAGTTGTTTCCTTTGTTATTGCTATTTTATACATAAAAAAAATTAAATCAGTAAATTTAACTAAAAAAGATTTTAGATTAGATAAAAATATATTTAGAATATTATCTTTGGGATTATCATCTTTTATTACACAGCTTACCATTTTAATATTATTTATATTTATGAATAATATTATGACTAAATATGGTAGTTTAACAAAATATGGTGCAGATATACCACTCTCTGTTTATGGTGTGATTTCAAAAATTAATAGTTTATTTATTTCAACAGTACTTGGTATTTCTATAGGGGTGCAACCTATTATTGGATTTAATTATGGATCAGGTAATGAATTGCGTGTAAAAGAAACTTTAAAAAAAGTTTTGATTATCAATTTTATGATAGGGATACTGTTTAATATTTTATTTGTTTTATTTCCAAAAGAAATTGCAAGTATATTTATTTCAGTCAGTGATCCTAACTATGAATTATTTATAGAATTTGCTATTTTAATGTGCCACACCTTTTTATTGGTATGCTTTCTAAATGCATTAGAAATGACTACAAGTATTACCATTCAATCATTAGGGAAAGTAAAAAAATCAACAGCAGTTTCTTTTATTAGGCAAATCTTGTTGTTTATTCCCATTTCTTTACTTTTATGTATTGTTTTCCATAAAGGAATTTATGGTGTTTTATATGCTGGTGTAATTGCTGATATACTATGCTTTATCATAACGATTTTTATTTTTAGGTCTGAATATATTAAATTAGGAAACAATAAACAAGGTATAGATGAAGTTCCATTTAATAACGCTGAAAGAATGAATCAAAATCCATACTTTGATAACGTGATTACTATTTCTCGGGAGTATGGAAGTGGTGGTAGATATGTGGCGCAGTTGCTAGCTAATTTATTAGATATTCCTTGTTATGATGCTGAAATTATTCGTCTTACTGCTAAAGAATTAGGTTTTACAAAAGACTTTGTTGAAAAATATGATGAAACTCGAAAAAATTTTTATGCAATTGATGACCAAATGTTTATTGCTGAGACCAAGGTGATTAAAAAATTATCAGAAAGTCCTTGTATTATTGTAGGAAGGTGTGCTGACTATATATTAAAGGATAATAAAAATGTTACTAAAGTGTTTTTATATAGTGATGATACATCAAAAGAGAAGCGTGCTGTTCAATATTATGATTGTGATCCAAGTAAGGTAAAAAAACAAATTCACAAAATAAACAGAGAACGTTTAGCACACTATGAATATTATACTAATCGTAAGTGGAAAGATTTAAATAATTATGATTTGATGTTTAATGTTGATAAGTATGGTGTTCAAAAAACAGCTGAAAATATTGCTGCTATTTTAAATAAAGAGAAATTATGAAAATGTAAAATAGTAAAATAGTAAAATACACTTTAAAAGCAGTGTATTTTTATGTTTTTATAAAAATGAATTATAATATAGACTTGATAGGGATTAAATCTGTATTTATGTATTTTTAGACTTAATTAAATAATATTTAGATAATTTAAAAACATAGGGAATTGATTTATGGGATTATAAATTTTCCTTTTTTACTAGAGTTTTATTAATACCTAAGACAATTGTTTATAAAACACAAACTTTAATACTCTGTGTGAGCTTGCTATATTTGTAAAAATCAAGTATACTATAAAAGTCATAATAAGACTTTATGGAACAGCAAAAAATAAAAGGTAGGTGCATACAATGAAATGGAATGAAAAATATTCAAAGACCAAATGGAAATGTGAAATTACTCATTATGATCAAAAACTAGCTGTTGCAAAAAAAATTGCTTCTCTTGTAAAAGATGGGGATGTAATTGGATTTGGTTCTGGTTCTACTTCATTACTTGCTGTTAGAGAAATTGCAAGAAGAATAGAGGAGAATCACCTTTCAATTACGGCACTTCCAACTTCTAATGAAATTCGAATGGAATGTGTTTCATTAGGAATTCCTGTTGCCAATTTGAATGATGTAAGACCTGATTGGGGATTTGATGGAGCAGATGAGGTAGATTGCCATAAATGGCTGATAAAAGGTAGAGGAGGGGCTATGTTTCATGAAAAATTGATTATGTCAAATTCTCCTAAAACGTATATTATTGTGGATCAAAGTAAATTTGTAAATCATCTTTGTGAAAAATTTCCAATTCCAGTGGAGTGTGTTCCATCTGCCTATACATCTGTTATGCATCAGTTATACAAGTTAGGTGCAGATACGGTAGAGTTACGTTTATCTGGTAAATCGAAAGATGGACCAGTGATTACTGAAAATGGAAATTATATTCTTGATACTACTTTTCATCATGTGTCTAATGATTTAGAACAAAAAATTAAACAAATCATAGGTGTATTAGAGTCAGGTTTATTTATTGGATACAATATTGAAATTATGAGTATATAATAAATATATTTTGCAAATAACATTTGCCTAATTCACCTGTTTATAGTATAATAAATTCCATAAAAACGGGACTATATAAAGGAGGAAAAGTATGCTAGAGAGATTACAAACCATCGAAGAAAAATATGAACAACTTACAGAAGAACTTATGAAACCAGAAGTCCTTTCTGATATTAAAAAAACACTGGCATTAACCAAGGCACAAGCAAGTTTAAAAGAGTCTTATGATGTTTATCAGGAATATAAAAAGGTATTAGAAAGTATAGAAAGTTCTAAAGAAATGGTGAGTGATCCAGAACTTGGAATCCTTGCTAAAGAAGAATTGGATGCTTCTCTTGTGAAAAAAGATGAAATTGAAAAACAACTTGAAATTTTATTATTACCCAAAGATCCTAATGATGGAAAGAATGTAATTGTTGAGATTCGAGGAGCTGCAGGTGGAGATGAAGCAAATATTTTTGCTGGTGATCTTTTTGATATGTATAAAAAGTATGTTGAGAAAGAGGGATGGAAAACTGAGCTTTTAGAAGAGGAAAAATCAGAAGCAGGTGGGTATTCTTTAATTAGTTTTATGATTAAAGGTGATAGTGTTTATTCTAAATTAAAATATGAAAGTGGAGCTCACCGTGTTCAGAGAGTGCCTGTCACTGAAACGCAGGGAAGAGTTCATACTTCTACAGCCACTGTTTTGGTTATGCCAGAGGCTGAAGAAGTAGATTTTGAACTTGATATGAATGAGGTCAGAATCGATATTACAAGAAGTAGTGGTTGTGGTGGACAAGGTGTAAATACCACTGATAGTGCTGTAAGACTTACACATATTCCAACTGGTCTGGTTGTATATTCGCAAACGGAAAGAAGTCAAATCAAAAATAAAGATAAGGCAATCAAAATCTTGCAAACTAGGCTTTATGATTTAAAAATGAGAGAACGTGATGCTGAACTTGGTGCTGAAAGAAGAAGTAAGATAGGAACAGGAGATCGTTCTGAAAAGATTAGAACGTATAATTATCCACAAAATAGAGTAACTGATCATCGGATAGGTTTTACCTTAAATACGTTAGATAGGATTATGACAGGGGATTTGGACAAGATTATTGAAGCTCTTATTACGGAAGATCAAAAAAGGAAATTAAAGGGGGAATAAATGACTATTATATAGTCATTTTTATTAGATAAAGAAGGTTATTGTTATGCAAAAGGATGAAGATGTTGCATATATTAAAAAATATATGAAAAAAGAAAAATGGGAAGAAGCTTTTATAAGATTAGAACGTGGAGAACCTGTGCAATATATTGTAGGAAATGTAGAGTTTTATGGGAATACAATCTTTGTAGATAAAAATGTATTAATTCCCAGATTTGAAACAGAAGAGCTCGTATATAGAACTTTAAAATATAATAACCAATATTTAAACAAAGATGTATTTATTGTTGATATTGGAACAGGTAGTGGAGCCATTGCTATTGCTTTAAAAAAAGAATTACCAAATTGTTGTGTAGATGCTGTGGATATATCAAAAAAAGCCTTAGAAGTAGCCAAAAAAAATGCTACTTATAACAAGGTTAATATTGATTTTTATGAGGGAAATTTACTTGAACCATTAAATAAAAAATATGATATTTTAATTAGTAATCCTCCTTATATAGACAAAGATGAAGAGATTATGGATATTGTAAAAAACTATGAACCCCATATAGCTTTATATGCAGCTCACCAGGGACTATTTTGTTATGAACAGATTTTGAAAGATGCTCATCGCATTTTAAACAAAAAAAATATGATTGCTTTTGAAATTGGATATAAGCAAGGTGTTAAAATAAAAAAAATTGCAAGACAATATTTTCCTAAAGCTGATATTTGGGTAGAAAAAGATTTGTCTAATAGAGATCGTTTTGTTTTTATTTTGAATAAATGAAAAGATAAATATAAAAAAGATGCTTCGTATAATTCTAAGCATCTTTTTACTTTTATTTTTAGTGTAATTAAATGTTTAATAGTTTGTAATATTTTAATGTATGATATTCTGTTTTTTTACCTTTTGTTTATTTTGAAGAGGATGTTCTTCATCAATGGGTACATTCGTCCGTACTTCATTTACAAGTTCTTCATAAGTATTTGCATTTGGTATCCTTGCCATTTTTTTATATTCCTGCTCTTTTTCTTCTGAACTAAATTCGTTAAAATCATCATAAAATACATTGCGATGATCAATTCCATTTTCTCGTTTCATCTTTGTTCTCCCTTTGCTAAAAGATTTATATCTATTTTATTACACTAAAATGGTTTTGCAAATTATTTTGATCGACTATATTATTCGATGTGGATTATAATTTTTATATAATTTTTCTCTATAAAAAGAGTAAAAGTTCTTTATTTTTATGTCTTTTGTTTTTATAATTTGTTATAATAAAAAAGAAGTATTGGGGTGGTAGAATGCAAGATAAGTTAACAATATTATTAAAACAAATTCAGTTAAAAGAAGATGCTTATTCATATTTTACGAATGGAATATTAAATAGGATTGTTGGAAATAAAGATAAAACCCATTATGTTTTTGAAATAACTTTACCTAAAGCGCTTCCCTTAGATATCTATTTGATATTTATAGAAGGATTAAAACAAGCATTTCCTTCTGTGAATGAAGTAGAAGCGATCTTTATTTTACAGGATTATGATGAAAAAGAAATAAAGGAGTATTATCAGTATTTTTTAAAATCTTATCAAAAACCTTTTCTTCAAACTATTTTAGATCATTCTATAAAAATGAATCATGGAAATTTGATGATTGAAGTTGATAATAAAATAGAAGAAATGAAACTTAAAGAACTTTTACCTCTTCTTATAAAAGATTTAAAAAAGGCAGGATTTCAAGTTCAAGCCTTGATTCAAATAAATACAGAAAATCAAGATAGGTTTGCAAATGAAATTGAAAAGGAATTATTAGAAGAAGCTAAAAGAATTAGAAAAATTGCTATACCAGATGTTAAAAAGGAGGAAACTCCTTCTAAAAAATTTATTCCTAAAGAAGGATATAAAAGACCACCACTCATTCAAAATCCTGAAAATGAAGATGTTATTATAGGAAGAGTGATAGATACAGATGTCATGCATATGAAAGATGTCTTAGGACCTAGTAATAATATAACATTTGAAGCATTTATATTTACGGATATTGATGTAAAAGAAACAAGAACAGGACTTCGAATTTTAACTCTTAAAATTACTGATTATACAGATAGTTTTTATGGAAAAATTTTTGTAAATGAAGAGGAAGAATTTAAGACAATCATGAAAGGATTAAAAGCTGGTAAGTGGTTTAAAATGAGGGGTTCTGTTAAAGATGATCAATATAGTAAAGAGCTGACTTTTAATATTCGTGATATTAATGTTCTTGTGAAAGATCAGGCGGATATTATGGATGAGGCATCTTTTAAAAGAGTAGAACTTCATGCTCATACCATGATGAGTCAGATGGATGGAGTTGTAGATACAAAAAAACTTTTACAAATGGCACAAAAGTGGGGACATAAAGCGATTGCTGTAACAGACCATAATGGTGTACAAGGTTTTGTGGATGCTTATCATTATGTAACAGATGTAAATAAGAAAGCAAAAACTGAAGAAGAAAAATTTAAAGTCATTTACGGAACCGAACTTTTGATGATAGACGATCAGGTAGATATTGTCATTCGGCCTAGCGATAGCGTTCTTTTAGAGAATACCTATGTTGTTTTTGACTTTGAAACAACAGGTTTTAATGCAGGTGGTGTGGATTCTATTATTGAAATTGGTGCTGTGAAAATGAAAGATGGGGAAATCATAGAAAGATATGATGAACTGATTAACCCAGGAAGACCTTTACCTGTTAAAATTACTGAGCTTACAGATATTACAGATGAAATGTTACAAGATAAGGATACCGAAGAAAATGCTATTAAAAGGTTTATAGAGTGGTATGGTGATTTACCATTGGTTGCTCATAATGCTAAATTTGATACATCCTTCTTAGAAATGGCTTTACAAAAGTATCATTTAGGAACATTAACAAACACCATTATTGATACATTAGAATTATCTAGAACTTTAGATAATAATTTTGCGAGGCATGGACTTTCTGCCCTTGTAAAAAGATATAATGTTCCATGGGATGAAACATCTCATCATAGAGGGGATTATGATGCAGAGGGGACAGCCCTTGTCTTTTATAAAATGTTAAAAAAGTTATATGATCGTAATATAGAAAAAATGAAAGATTTGGATAGGCTTGTATCTAAAGATGAAATTCATAAATATGGTAGGGGATACCATGTAAATCTTTTAACCATGAATAAAGTAGGTTTAAAAAATCTGTTTCGCATTATCAGTTTAGCAAATACAACATATCTTTATAAAACGCCTAGAATTCTTAGAAGTAAGCTAAATGAATTAAGAGAAGGACTTTTCATTGGTAGTGGATGCTATGAAAGTGAAGTTTTTAAAGAAGCTAGAAGCAAAGGTGATGAAGAGCTTACCAATATTTTAAATTTTTATGATTATGTAGAGGTACAGCCACCAGAATGTTATAGTCATTTGCTTCAGATGGGTGATTTTAAAAATGAGGAAGAATTACTTGATCATATGAAAAAGATTGTACGTGTTACCGAAGCTGCAGGAAAAATTATGGTGGCAACTGGAGATGTACATCATTTGACAAGAGAAGATAAAATCTATAGAGAAATTATTGTCCATCAAAAAGTACCAGGAGGTGGAAGACATCCTCTTGCCCGTGATAGCATTAAGGATATTCCAAGTAATCATTTTCGAACAACAACAGAAATGTTAGAAGATTTTTCTTTTTTAGGTAAAGAAGAGGCTTATAAAATTGTTGTAGAAAACACTAATAAAATTGCTAGTATGATAGAAATAATTGAGGTCATTATTGAAACAGGGGGGGTTCCTTTCTCTCCTAAAATTGAAAATTCGGTAGAGACTGTGACAGAACTTGTTTATACAAAAGCAGGTTCTATGTATGGATCACCCCTTCCAAATAATATAGAAGAGCGAATTGCAACAGAATTATATGGAGATGGTGTTCTTCGGGTGATTCGAGAAAATTTGAAAGATGAAAAATTTCCTTTAGAAAGCCTTGAAGAGGAATCGTTTTCTAGACTGCATGAAGTAATATTAAAAGGATATGACGCTGTTTGTAATTTAATACAGGAAAGTATAAAAAAAGATGAAAAATTAAGTGATGAAGAAGTATGCAAAAAGGTGAAAGAAAGTCTTGGTGGAATTATAGGTGGGGGATTTGATGTTATTTATTTGATTGCCCAAAAATTAGTAAAACATTCAAATGATGATGGGTATCTAGTTGGTTCTAGAGGATCTGTTGGCTCTTCCTTTGTAGCCACTATGATGGGAATTACAGAAGTAAATCCACTTCCTGCTCATTATATGTGTCCCAATTGTAAAACAAGCGTTTTTGAAAAAGATGGGAAAGCACTTGGTGCTACTTACTCTAGTGGGTTTGATCTTCCAGATATGTCTTGTCCAGATTGTGGAACTTCTATGATTAAAGATGGAAATGATATGCCATTTGCTACCTTTTTAGGATTTAATGCAGACAAAGTGCCAGATATAGATTTAAATTTTTCTGATTTAAATCAAGCGGATGCACATGAATATACGAAAGTTCTTTTTGGTGTAGATAATGTATATCGTGCAGGAACGATTGGTACAGTTGCCGAGAAGACCGCTTTTGGATTTGTAAAGGGATACTGTGAAGATGAAGGAATTACTATGCGAAGTGCTGAAATAGAAAGGCTTGCTATGGGATGCACAGGTGTAAAAAGAACAACAGGTCAGCATCCTGGAGGGATTGTTGTTATTCCAGGGTATATGGATGTATTTGATTTTACACCCTTTCAGTTTCCAGCAGATGATCCATCATCCCCATGGCGTACTACTCATTTTGATTATCATGCTATAGATCAGGATGTGTTAAAACTAGATATATTAGGGCATTCTGATCCTACACAACTTCGAATGATACAGGATTTATCAGGGATGGATATTACAAGTGTACCACTTGATGATAAAGAAACTATGGGAATCTTTTTATCACCAGAACCTTTAGGAGTTACAAAAGCACAAATTATGAATGAAACTGGAACTTTGGGGATTCCTGAATTTGGCACTCCCTTTACAATTGGAATGCTTGTTGATACCAAACCAACTACATTTGCTGAATTGATTAAAATATCAGGACTTTCACACGGAACTGATGTTTGGCTTGGGAATGCACAGGATTTAATTAGAAATAAAGTGGTTCCTTTTAAAGATGTAATTGGATGTCGTGATGATATTATGGTGTATTTGATGTATCACGGATTAAAACCTATTAGGGCTTTTAAAATTATGGAATTTGTTCGTAAGGGAAAAGCATCTACAGATGCAGAAACTTGGGCTCTTATGGAACAAGAAATGAAAGACGCCAATATTGAGGATTGGTTTATCCAGTCTTGTCACAAAATAAAATATATGTTCCCAAAGGCACATGCAACAGCTTATGTTATTAGTGCTTTCAGAATCGCGTATTTTAAAGTTCATCATCCTGTTTGGTATTATGCATCATGGTTTACATCAAAGGCAACTGATTTTGATGTGGATGCTATGATTGAAGGATATGATGCTATTAAAACCCGTATTCAGGAAATTGTAAATAAAGGATATGAAGCAACGAATAAGGATAATGGTGTTTTAGAATGTTTAAAGCTTGCCCTTGAAGCAACAGCAAGAGGTATTATGATTGCCCCAATTGATCTGGATAAAAGTGAAGCAACAGTGTGGGGAGTAAAGGATGAACATACTTTATATCCACCATTTTCTTCTATTGATGGTCTTGGGGATACTGTAGCGAAAAATATTGTTTCAGAAAGAGAGAAGGCCCCATTTTTAAGTATTGAAGATTTACAAAAGAGAGCAAAAATATCTTCTACTTTGATAGACAAAATGCGTCTGATGGGTATTTTTGAAGGAATGGATGAATCAAGTCAATTGTCTTTATTTTAAATCATATTAAAAAAAGATCATTTGGATGTCTCCTTAAAAGTTACATCTTTTTGATCTTTTATTTTTTTATATTTCCATGAATATCTACAAATAAGGCAGTACTGCTACCTGTATATCCATCTGTTTCATTTGCTGCTAGAACAGTTATAATATCTGATAGATTATGATAATTCTCTTCTACTGAAATTGCTTTGTTTTCGATAGAATAATCAATATTGATTTTAGTAACAGTTCCATTTTCTTTAATCAGATAAATGTCATGTCCGCCACCTTGACCAACTTTTACAACATAGAAACTTAATACATGATCTGCTATTTTATAAGAATCTTGATTGATTGAGAAATTTGCCTTTAATGTGTTATCTAACTGAATGTATACATTTCCTTCACCATCTAGTTGAACCCCATAATTGTGATTAGCATATGAAACAAAGTCATACTGTGAATATCCAGAATTGACATTATATTTTGCTCTTTCCGTTTGCATTTTAGACGTCCAAACATCATATGTATTTTTTGTTACAGATGGTTCTTTTGTTTGGCTATCTTTATTTTGTTCACTTTTTTTGTTACCATCTTGATAATTTGTAGTATCCGTATTAGATGATTCTATTTTCTTATTTTGTGTAAATAAAAGGAAAATGCATATCGCTAATCCAAGTGCTAAAATAATACATAAAATAGTGATGAGTGATGTATCTGATTTTTTTTGCTCCATGTAAACCCCCTTCCTATTTTCATTATATAGAAGATTATATGAAAAAGCAAGAAGTTTACTCTTCCGTTTTGACACTTGGTATCAAAGTATCAAGTTCCTTATTTTTAGTATATGGTTCTGTTCCTTTAATATAATAAAGAACCTTTTTTCGTGGGGAAGTGTTACTAGCAGCTTCTCCTGTAACTGGATTTACAAGAACACCTGTTACATTAGAAGGTGTATCATACCATGCGTCTTCTTTATCTTTTAAATAGGCCTCAACTGTATCTATCCAAATATGTTTACTGTTTGTACCATCAAGAGGAACTGTTTCTCTATTATCATCATAACCAGACCAAACACCCATTAGAATATCCTTATTATATCCAAATATGAGATGATCCGTATTTGTGGTTCCTGTTTTAATAGCATATTTTTTACTTATTTTAGGCTGAATGACCATACAAGTAGGAGTCGTGTAATCAATGAGTTCTTTTGCATAGCAATTGGTCATTAAATCTGAAAGAATATAAGTAAGACCTTTATTTAATACATCTTCACTATCCTTTTTTTTCTCGTATAAAATGTTTCCATTTACATCTTCTACTTTCTCAATAAGGTATAAATCATTTTTTGTACCATTATTGGCAAGCACTTGATATCCTTGCATCATATCTTTTAATGAAAGCTCAGCAGTTCCAAGAGCGAGAGAAGGAAGTGGTTTTAAAGAGGAACTAATACCTACCCGTTTAGACATATCTACAAGTGTATTCTCTCCTAAAAAAAGGTGTGTTTTAACAGCAAAAATATTATCTGAATAGGCCAAAGCTGCAGCCATACTAATATTTTTATCAGCATAAATATCGCCATAATTTTTCGGACTATATGTTTTATTTTCACCTAAAGAAAAGGTTGTTTTAGCACTTTTAAAGGAACTTGATGCTGTAAAGCCATTTTCTAAAGCCGCATAGTAAAGAAACGGTTTCATAGTGCTTCCCATTTGTCTTTTTGCATGAATTGCTCTATTGAACTGACTTTTTGAATAATTTTTCCCACCAGAAAGTGCAATGATTTTTCCACTAGAAGGTTCTACCATCATACTAGCTACTTCAATTTCACTCTCTTCACTAATATTTTTTCGGATACTTTCTTCTAATACTTTCTGGGCATTTTGATCTAGGGTTGTATAAATTTTAAGACCACCTGTGGTTAAGAAGGATGCGGGAATGGTAGAAATACTTTTTAATTCATTAATAACCGCATCTTCATAATACATTAATGTTTTTAAATGATTTGTTTCCAATGAACCATGATAAACAAGATTTTCATTTAACGCTTTTTTCATGTCTTTTTCACTAATATATTTATTTTTAACCATAGATTCTAAAATCAGTTTTTGTCTTTTTTTAGCTGCTTTTTCATTTGCAAGAGGGGAGTATACAGCAGGATATTTAGGAATTCCTGCTAACATAGATGCTTCTGCTAAAGTCAAATCTTTCGCACTTTTATTAAAGTAATAACGTGATGCATTTTCAATCCCAAAAATTCCACCATAATTAATGGTATTTAAATACCCCTCTAGTATTTGGTCTTTAGAATAATGTACTTCTAAACGAATGGTAAGAAGGGCTTCTTCTAATTTCCTTTTCCATGTCTTTCCAAAATCTAAAAATAAATTTTTGGCATATTGTTGACTAATGGTAGAAGCTCCCTGCTTTTTTTCTCTATTTTTAATATTAATAATCATTGCTTTGGCAATTCTTAATAGATCAAATCCTTGATGGTGATAAAAATTTTTATCCTCTATTGATATAGTCGCATGAATAAGATTTGGTGAAATATCTTGAATACTAATCCATTCACCATTCGGATCTCCTGAAAAAAGATTTTGATTTTGATCATATAGATAAAAACTATTTGCCGATTTAATAGATAGTTTTGGCATAATTTTGGCATAAATATAAAGTCCACTACAAATGATGACAAAAAACAGAAGAAAAAACAAACCAATTTTTAAAGTTTTTTTTGCTATTCTCATAGAAAGACTTCCTTTCTATGTTTATTATTCCAATAAAGTTTTAAAATATAAGTGCTTTTTCATAAAAGTTATGCTATAATGACGAGTAGAAAAAGTGGTGATACAATTGAGGCATGTAAAAATATTGTATGAACTGGTTCAAAATGGTGATCAAAAAAATAAAATCGTTAGTATAAATGCAGGTATTCAAAAAAATAATCAATTAGAATTTCAGGAGCAAGGTATAAATGTCATATTCACAATTTTTGAGAATAAACTCATTATGAATAGAAATACAAAAGAGTATAAAATGGAAATGTGTTTTGAACAAAAAAAGAAACATAAAGGGACTTATCAGGTAATAGGTATTTCTGATATTATACCTTTAGAGATTCAAACTACTCATTTTGAAAAATTACAAAATCAAATAGAAGTAGACTATATATTACATTTACAAGGTGAAAAGTTAGGATTTTTTTCATTAAAATTAGAGTATGAGGTGTTGGCATGATAGAAGTATTAGAAAGAATATTAAATGAAATCACGGAAAAATTAGGCTATGGAAACGAAAATAAAGTAATTGAATCGAATAGACCAGAATTATGTGATTTTCAGTGTGATAATGTGTTTAAACTTGCTAAAAAATATCATAAAAATCCAATAGAAATAGGGGAAGCGATTGTTCATGCGATTCAGACTTTGGATGATTTTTGTTTATATTTTGAAAAAGTAGAATTGGCAGGACCTGGTTTTATCAATATGACAGTTTCGGATTCCTTTATTAATAAATGCTTAAGGTATATGCAAGAAAGTGAACATTTTGGTATAAAAAAACCATTAAAAAAAGAAACCTATTTTCTAGATTATGGAGGTCCCAATGTGGCTAAACCTTTGCATGTAGGTCATATGAGAACAGCAATTGTAGGGGAATCTTTAAAAAGAATTATAGAATATATGGGTCATAAAACCATTAGTGATGTTCATCTTGGTGATTATGGCTTGCAAATTGGACAAGTGATTTATGGTATTTTACAAGATGGAAAAACAGAAGAGGATATTACTCTTGCTTATTTGGAAGAAACATATCCTAAGATAAGTGCTCTCTGTAAAGAAGATGAGCAAGTAAAAAATGCGTGCTCAGAAATTACTAAAGATTTACAAGATGGAAGTATCCAGTATCAAAAATTATTTAAAAAGATTTTAGAAATATCAGGAAATGATATTAAAAGGTTGTATAGATATTTAGGTGTATCATTTGATCTTTGGCAAGGTGAGAGTGACGCATACCCTTATATTCCAGAAGTTGAAAAGTATTTGGAAGCTTACATAAAGGATAGTGAAGGGGCCAAAATTATCCCTTTAAATGAATTACCCCCCCTAATTTTTAGAAAAAGCAATGGGGCTTATTTATATGCAACCACAGATCTTGCGACGATTTATGAAAGAATAACCAAATATCATCCAAATCATATACTATATATTGTAGATAATAGACAGTCCCTTCATTTTAAACAGGTATTTGAAGTTTGTGAAACTTCTAAATTAACAGAAGGTGTGAATCTTGAGTTTTTAGGATATGGTACTGTAAATGGATTGGATGGAAAACCATATAAAACGAGAAGTGGTGATGCCCCAAAACTTGACAATTTATTTACACAAATCAAGGAATTATTTGCGACAAAAAAAGATTCTAATAAAGAAATGTCGGGGGAGGACATTGATAAAATCGTAAATGCTATATTAAAATTTGCCGATTTACAAAACAGTAGGGAAAAAGATTATATATTTGATATTGAAAAATTTTCAAATGTAGTAGGAAAAACAGGACCTTATATACTATATACATATTTGAGAATTGATAAAATATTAAAGTGTGAAAGTATAAAATACAAAATAAATGGAATCATTTATAATGAGATAGATCGAAAGCTTCGCTTGCAGCTGCTTGGTTTAGAAAAGGCACTTACATCTGCATTTGATGAGCGAAAACCACATTATTTAGTAGATTTTATTTATAATACAGCAGTTTTAGCCAACCAATTTTATCAGATGAATCATATAACAGGTTTAGAGGATGAAGAGAAAAAACAATCCTGGTTATATGTCCTTTATTTAACCAATCGCATTTTAAAAAATATGTTAGAACTTGTTATGATTGATATTCCATCATTTATGTAAAAAAGTATTGACATAATCATATAGTATGATAAAATTATGCCTGGGAAAAATCCTAGAGAGTATTGGAGGAAAATATGAAATTAAAAGATATGTCCAAATTAGAACTAGAAGTTCTTTCTTATACAGATTTAACTTATATGATCCTAAAAGAACATAAGAAAACAATGAATACACCAAGTATATTTAAGGAAATATGCACTTTGCTTGGGTACTCTGATGCCGATTATGAAAGTAAAATAGGAGATTATTATACTTCGCTCACTATTGATAAGAGATTTGTTTTATTAGAAAATGCAGAATGGGATTTAAGAGAAAATCATTCTGTTACAATTGAATATGATGATGAAGAAGTTGAGGATTTAGAAGATTCTTTGGATTCCACTTTAGATGATGAGGTGCAAGAAGAAGAGGAAAATGTAGATACTATAAATGATGATGAATTAGATGATGATGAAGAGGATATTCCTTTAACAATTGTTGATGATGAAGACTCAGAAGAAATGTAATTTTTACATTTCTTTTTTTTATTCTTTGAGGGAAAATAGCTTGACAGATATGAATGATCTATATATGATAAGGCATGGTGATATTTTATGGATAAATTTCAAGTAGAGAAAATAATAGATAGAGTAATTGGTGTTTCCTCTAGAATTTTTAAAATATATGAACAATTGATTCATCTAGATCTTATCAGGCAATTGAATGATAAAACATTAAATGAATGTATCGATAACTTATTGTTATGTATTCAGCTAGAAGATGAAATAATAAATGAGATTCCTTTAACAAAAGAGACTTTACAAAATGTGATACAATTATTTGCGTCAGATTGTAACGTATTTACACTTGCAAGAAAACGTGATACAGGTAGAATGTATCATGTGTTTCATTTAAGTAATAGTCATTATTTACTTTATAGTCATTATGATATCAGTAAGATGGAAATGGATCATTTAAATTTGCAAAGTATGATTGGTACTACTAATAAAAACCCAATATTACGGAGAATTATGCGAAAAATTCTAGATCGTTTTTTAGCAAATTCTTTATATGAAGAAAGATCTTTATTTGAAAAAAATGGATTTATGCTAGTACCAGCTTTACATTTCACACCTTCTTTTTATTCTAAAAGTGTGGAATATGAATATACTATCAAAACCATTGATTATATTGAAAAACTTTTTTTGAAAAGACTCTATATTAATAGAGATAGTCAAAATCCTCTACATGTAAAAATCTCATATATGATGGCTTTTTTAAATCCAGATATAGAGTCTCAACTGATTGATCAGAAGTTTAAATATAATATAGATTCCCTTGCTTTACCTATAAAAAATGTTCGCCTTTTTTATTCTTTTTTGTCGGCTACTTCTTCTTTTTTGATGAAAGAAATAATTCGCAAGATGTCACATAAAAACGATGATAAAAATTGGGATAAATCGGTTATACAAATCGAAATACTTTCTCTTTTAACATATATTGATTATTTAAAGTTATCTCATTTAGAGACATTAAAAAGTGAACTAGAAAAGAAATTTTCTTTGAAGAATACAAAAAGTCTGTGTCTTTGTTTACAACAAATGGATGTATTGATTGCTTACAAAAATAATAGTGACGTAAATTTTTAGAGTAAAGTCCGTTTTTTTAGGGACTTTTTTCTTTTTCAGATT
>CANPPW010000027.1 GCA_947576095.1 uncultured Mycoplasmatota bacterium
CATTTTTCAATGGCTTCCTAGATTTTTGATTCTTAAAAGTGTTTAAGTTCCGGGATTTGATAAGGTCTATTACTTTGTATAAATATTAATTTATATCATATAATAATATTGAAAAGTGCCTAGAAAACTTTAGAAGCTCTAGGTCTTTTTCATTTTTATCATAAAATATATTGCTTGTTATGTAATAAGGCGTTATAATTAATTTATCAAATATCAATGAACTTATTTTTTTACTGATGAGTGCAAAACCCCATCAATAAACGCACCATTGAGCAATCTATTCTAACTTTTTTTAGATTTAAACATATAGTATCAACTTCAAAAGAAGTTGATTTTTTGTATTTAAGGAAAGAAAGGATAGATTTAGATGATTAAATTAAAAACAAAAGAATTACATTTTGATGAAGAATTAAAAAAGAGAATAGAGTTTATTTGTGATTTTTGTAATACGAAACCTACTATCATAAATGATAGCATTAAAAACATAGAACACACTAATTTAAACTACATAGAACCCCATAGAGTTATTATTAAGGGTATTACATTTTTAGTATTTAATTATTCTAATGAAATCTTTATTGAGATTTATCTAATAAAATCAAATTATCTGATTTAGAAACCTTTATAAAAGCATTAAACTAAATATAAGTAATTTGTACCAACTTCCTTTAAAATCGTCTTAAAATAGGCAAAAAATAGTAATTATGTCTGTCAAATTTTTTTGAAAATGTCAGTAAAATCATTTCGAGAAAAAGTCAGTATGATGATGAATTTGGTAACTTCAAAAGAGAAAACTTTTGAAGTTTTGATATTGTATCACAGATTAGTTAGTCTAGGTTCAAGATAAACGACCTTAGGTCACCCTTGACTAACATCCATGAAAATAGGCATATGCAGTCGAATTATATGATGGCATAGAAGGTAATCCTTTTCTCCAAGGAGAATTTTTGGAATGTTCTTTATTAATAGTTGACCAATCAGTTTTGGATTTAGTAGCTTCTGATAATTTTTGAATAAATTCTTGTTTAGGAACTACTTTAACTTCTTTTGTTTTGTATCAATGTAAGCATTCATACCATTATCTAAAATAATAAAAATTTTCTTATTCATACGTAGATAACAATGATTATGAATGGAATATTCTTTATAAACAGTTAATTTAACATTATAATTAAAATTTTGGATTGGAAAAACAAATAGATTTTTGGTAATATCTATAGGTAAAGCAAATCGATTATTGTAACGTGGTAGGAACTCGTTTGTAATAAAATCATTTGCTTTTTGTAATGAAGAAATATTTTTCTTTTTAAGTTTTCTTTATAAAGACGATCTTGAAAAGTTCTCCATAATCTTTCAATTCTACCTTTAGCCATAGGATTCGTAGTAGATATAATATCAATACCATTATGTTTAAGCATATTAGTAAATCTAGTATTTTCAATTTGTTTGCCTTGAAGTTCTTCTTCAATAGAAAGTTCTTTTTTATTTGACCTAAATACTGTACGATAGTCAGAATAAAGACATTCAGGAATACCATAATTTTTGATTGTTTGATACAAAACCATCTGGTATCCAAAAATGGTTTCTTGTCCAGTAAGATAAAAACCAGTAACTATACCAGTAGAATCATCAATAGCTCCATGTAAGTGATAATAAGTGTCATTACCATAGAACCACTTATGTTTAGAAGCATCAACTTGAAGTAATTCACCAGCAAATTCTTTTCTCTCACGAGGAGGATGAGAAGTTTTTCTTTGCTTATATTTATAAGGGGATTCAATACCATTAGAGGATAAGAGATTATAGATAAAAGTATCAGAAATATTGATGTTATGAAAGTCTTCAAGCATGTCATTAAAATGATAAAAATTCCAACCATTATATTCATTTAAATATAAGTTTAAAATACTATCCTTAAAATCATTAGAATACCCTCTACCAGTAGGTTTGTTTTAACTTTTATGAGGAATACTTTGAACTCCTAATTCTTTATAAGCTTTTTTCTTTCTATAGATTTGTCTTTCAGATAAACCAGTTAAACGAGAAGCATCAGAGTTTTTAATTTCACCAGCAATAAGTTTAACTAAAATGTCATTCAATCTTTGTTTTTTCATAGATAACGTAATCCTTTCTGTATTCATATTTGATTACTCCTTTCTTTGAAGGAGTATTATATCATTTACTGACATTTTCAAAAAACGATATAACATGACATTATCACATAATGATTACACTTGCTTAAGCTTGCTGTCAATAATATAGGAAAATGACTCAAAAAAAATTAAAGATTAACGGGAAAATCAGGATAATTTTCAATTAATAAAAATAGTTCTGATTGGATACGTTTGTTATCATCAATAACGAGATATAAAAGTTTAATAATTTGTTTAATAATTAAATAAGTATCATCGTTATTATTTTTAATCTCATTAATACTTTCAGACATTAAAACTCTCCTTTCTTATTTAAGCGTATTGATGTTCTTTATGAGCTCTTTTAATTTGATATTTAAAATACTATAGTCAGTTAATAAATTATTACTGACAAATTTCTTTTGACTAAAGAGTTGTTGTACTTCTCTTAGGGACCATTGGCGAATCTGTTCGAACTTTCAATAAAAGATACCAGTCAATGTGATTGGTATTTTTTATATCCATAGGTTATTTTACTATACTTGACAAATAACTAGGGTGAATTATATAATTTTGTCAAAGCAAAATATGCTATTAAGGGGTATTTATGATAGTAGAATTTAACGATAATAATTGTTCTAGTGGAGTAAAAGATATCTTTATTAGAGATGATAAAAAATTCCTTAAGATATTTTATGGAGCAAATGGAGATTTATATTTTGATATATTTGGAAGTCGTAATAAAGATGAAAATGGTCATTGTATTGCTATTTTTAGCATCAAACAACATGAAGAAATTTATCAATATTTTGAACAACTTGTAAATTGTATAATAGGGTGTAAAGTGTTTGATATTGGTGATATTGGATTAGAATTCTGTGATTTTAATAATGATGTTACAGGTAAACTAAATTCTGTTCAAAAAAGAAATGAAAATTTAAAAACAAAGCAAATTTATAAAAAATTAGTACATAATGATATAATTATTTGGTATAGTGATAATATATATGATGAAAGTGCAAATATCTTAAAAATTGAAAGAACTTGTGAAGAAATTAAATTGACGTTTATTGATAATCCTGAGGACCCATCATTTGGATTTGGTATAAGAATTTGTAATTCAGGTTCTAAATATGATCCGTTTAATATATGTTTTATGAATTTATTTAATCAACTTCAGTTACTAGGTAAAAACAATTCAATAAAAAAATTAGTGAAAACTGAAAAAGGTTGTAAATAACTACGCCATTAGTATCAGTAGGAAATACTTTCTAATTATTGAATTAGAAGTTTAAAGTAAAAATCAACTTTCTAAAAATAGGTTGTTGATTTTTTTTAATATTTAAGAGTTGTAAACATGGTTGCTACTCGCATCAGATTTGATTGATACTCGAACTTTCGAGTATTATGCAAAACGACTTGTCAAAATGCTGGATTGAGTGTTATTTCTTTATAGATGGAATCATTAAAGAGACTATTTCTTTTCGGATGATATGTTATACAACATAAGGTTGTATGCATTTTTAAAAAGGATTAACACAAATAAATACCATTTTTGACAAATTAGCGTAAATATGCTATACTTTGATCACTTTACGAGAGGAAGGGATTATTATGTTAAAAAATATAATTCAATTAAATCATCATCATAATAGTCTGCACTTGTTAATACGACATTAAAATTGTTGTAGGTACAAGTGCTATTTGTAGTGCCTGTATCTAGCTTATAAATAAACTATTATGCTATACAGGTACTACTTGTATAGCTTTTTTCATTCAATAAATTAGAAAAGAGGAATATTATGAAAATACAAAATGTTAAAGGTGGGTATGATTTTTTACCTAAAGAACAAAAAATTAGAAATTATATAAATGATACTTTAAAGGAAATATTTGAACAATATGGTTATAATTCGATAGAAACACCAATATTGTGTTATTACGATATTTTAAGTGATAAATATGATGAAAATAATGATATTTTAAATGAAATTTATAAATTGAGTGATCAAGGAGAAAGAAAATTAGGATTGAGATATGATTTGACTGTTCCTTTTGCAAAATTTATAGCATTAAATAAAAATAATATCACCATTCCTTTTAAAAGATATGAGATTGCTAAAGCATTTAGAGATGGTCCAGTAAAACCTGGAAGAGATAGAGAGTTTACTCAGTGTGATGTCGATGTAGTTGGACTTTCAGGTCAAATGATTGAAGCTGAACTAATGACCTTATTTGCTAAGGTATTTAGAAAATTAGGATTAGATATTGTAATTAAGTATAATAGTAGAAATCTAATGACAGGAATGATTTTAGAATGTGGTATTCAAGCGGATTTAGTACCTAATGTAACTACTATTATTGATAAATTAGAAAAAATAAGTAAAGAAGAATTTAAAAATTTGTTATTAGAACAAAATATAAATGAAGAGCAAATAAATAATCTAGTTGACTGTTTTAGTTGTTCTCTAAAAGAATTGAATATAAGATTTAAAAATAGCAATAATACAAAAATTTTATTAGGCCTTGAAGAATTGAATAATTTAACTAAATATTTAGAAGAACTTGAGTTAAATAATATCTGTGTATTCACATCTTCTTTAGCAAGGGGACAAAATTATTATACAGGTAATGTTTTTGAAGTGTTTGATTGTACTAGAAAAATTACTAGTAGTATAGGTGCAGGTGGAAGATATGATAAAATGATAACTAATTTTATTAATGATGGAAACGAATACCCAACAGTTGGTATTAGTTTTGGATTATCTGCCATTTATGAATTGTTGAAGGATAATAAGATGTTTGAAAATAAATCCAATATTGATATTTATATTATTCCTATGGATACAAATGTTGAAAGTTTGAAGTTGGCAAATAATTTAAGAGATTATGGATATAATGTTGAAATTGAGATGAAAAGTAGAAAGTTAAAGAAAAGTCTTGATTATGCAAATAAAGAAGGAATACCTTATGTTATTATTTTGGGTGAAAATGAATTAATAAATAAGTGCTTTAATTTGAAAGATATGAAAAATAAAAATCAAATTGAAATAGATCTAAAAAATTTATTAAAAATTAAAGAAATTATATCATGATATACAAAGTATAGGAAAATTAAAAATGCTCAAAAAGGAATATTTAATTATTATGTATATAATGAATATTTAAAAAGTATTATGATGGAAAAGAACTCACAAACGGGGAAAGGGAAGCGGTTGGAAAATATCTATTTTTTTCTGGGTTATTTTATGCCAGATAAGTGGAGGGTTCAGGACTATATGACCTAAGGTTACAAATTTATTTTGATTCTAGAAACTTTGATTGTGAAGAATTAGCATTGATAAAAAAATGAATGAGGAAACAAAGAAAATTAGTAAAAGAATGAAAAATTTGGTTGTGACACTGATGAATTTAAAATAAAAGAAGATCGTGAGATAAAGATAAGTATTTAAAAATGAGCGAATTTAAATGCTCATTTGAATGGTTTATTTGAAAATGTATTTTTAAATCTAGAATCAAAATATTTTTTTGATGCTAAAAAATGTTTAATTATTATTCTGGTAGAGGAAGTATTACTTTTTCTCAGTCTAGATATTCAAATGAAAAATCAAAAATTTTTTGTTTCAAAGAACCAGAGTATATAAAGGGTGATTTACAATATTTGGAATTAGAATTGCAAGTAAGATATGAGACTTTTATGCTTTTGGTGAATCAAAGGAAGAATAAACAGAAAAAGGGGATTATTACTTAAATAAAATTTTTCTATCCTATATGAGTATAAATAATCATTTTTGTACATATTATAATGTAACATTATTTTTTTAGCACTTGCCGTTGACAACTGCTAAAAATGGTGCTATAATGATAATGTTGAAAGGGATGATAAAATGTTACCAAGAAAATTTTATTTAGATAGTATATTTGATAATTTTATGGATGATAAAACAACAGATCAGATGAAGTGTGATATTTATGAAAAGGATGAAGCCTATCATATTGTAGCGGATATACCTGGTATTGATAAGAAGGATATTTCAGTAGAATGTAGTGATGGCTACCTAACTATTACAGCTGTTAAAGAAGAAGAAGAGGAAAATTTAGATAAGAAATTTATTCGTAAAGAAAGATTTTATGGAAAAATGACTCGTAAATTTTATGTGGGGGATGTAGAACAAGATGAAATTCGCGCAGAATTTAAAGATGGGATTTTAACAGTTGATATTCCTAAAGTGAATAAGGAAAAAAATAAAAAAATAATTGATATTCAATAGAGTGCTGGTGCACTCTTTTGTTTTGGATGGAATTTTATATTTCATGACTATTAAATAACATGATCTTTAAATCATGTAAAAAAATATGGTATTTTTCCTATTTTATCAGATATTGACGAACAATTGTTTCGGTGGTATGATGTAAATATATGATTTTTGTTTGTTTTAGTATAGAAAAAATGAAAATATGCTATAATACGTAATGTTTATGAGGTGATTGAATGGATAAAATTATTATAAAAGGTGCAAGAGAAAATAACTTAAAGAATATTTCAATAGAACTACCTAAAAACAAGTTAATTGTTATGACAGGTGTTTCTGGAAGTGGTAAATCTTCTTTAGCTTTTGATACTATATATGCTGAAGGACAGAGAAGATATGTGGAAAGCCTATCTGCTTATGCAAGACAATTTTTAGGGGGATCAGAAAAGCCTGATGTAGATGCAATTGAAGGGTTATCTCCTGCTATTAGTATTGATCAAAAAACAACAAATAAAAATCCTCGTAGTACAGTTGGAACAGTTACAGAAATTTATGATTATTTAAGGCTTTTGTATGCTAGAATTGGTATACCATATTGTCCTAATCATCATAGACCTATTACAAGCCAATCCATAGAAGAAATGGTCAATCAAGTTTTGCATTTAGAAGAAAAAACTAAAATTCGAATTTTAGCACCTATCATATATGGAGAGAAAGGGACGCATAAAGATTTACTAGATAAATTAAGAAAAGATGGATATGTAAGAGTTATTGTTGATAAACAAGAATATGATTTATCGGAGGAAATTACCTTAGAAAAAAATAAGAAACATACTATTGAAGTTATAGTGGATCGTCTGGTATTAAAAAGTGATATTCGTAGCCGTTTATATGAATCTATCGAACTAGCGACTAAGCTTGGTCATGGAAAAACGATCATTGATGTAGTAAATGGTGATGCTTTTGTTATGAGCGAAGCATATGCTTGTCCTGAATGTGATTTTAGTTTACCAGAGTTAGAACCGAGAATGTTTTCATTTAATGCACCTTATGGGGCATGCTCTAATTGTAAGGGATTAGGAATCAAAAAGAAAATAGATATAGATCTTGTCATTCCTAATAAAAAATTATCGATTTTAGAAGGGGCTATTTTACCCTTGAATACAGATGATGGAATTTATTTTAATGAATTAAAAACAACTTGTCTTTATTATGAGATTGATATGAAAAAGCCAATTGAAGATTTAACAAAGCAGGAATTAGATATTATTTTATATGGTTCTTTAGATGAAATTGAATTTCATTATGTTGCAAAAAATGGAAATACAAGAAAATCATCTCATCATTTTGAGGGAATTGTGAGTAATCTTGAGCGTCGTTATATAGAAACTAAAAGTAACTGGATTCGAGACTGGATTGAGGGATATATGACAGAACTTGCTTGTCCTAGTTGTAATGGTGCCCGATTGTCTAAAGAGGTTTTGTCCGTTTTAATTGAGGGAAAAAATATTTATGAATTGACAAAACTTTCAATTGAACAATTATTTCAATTTCTCTCTATAATGCATCTTACAAAGGAACAACAGGAAATATCCAATTTGATTGTTAAAGAGATTTATAACCGTCTTCAGTTTTTAATCAATGTAGGTCTTTCTTATTTAACACTTAGTCGTAGTGCTGGTACCTTATCTGGTGGGGAAGCACAAAGAATTCGTTTAGCCACTCAAATTGGTTCTAGACTAACAGGCGTTTTATATGTTTTAGATGAGCCTAGTATAGGACTTCATCAAAGAGATAATAATCGCTTGATTCAATCTTTACTAGATATGAGGAATCTTGGAAATACTTTAGTAGTTGTTGAACATGATACAGATACAATGTTAGCGAGTGATTATTTGGTAGATATAGGTCCAGGTGCTGGTTTGCATGGTGGAAAAATTGTAGCACAGGGTACTCCAGAAGAAGTTATGCTAAATGAAAATAGTTTAACTGGTCAGTACCTGTCTGGTAAGAAAAAAATAGAAGTTCCTTTAAAAAGAAGAAAAGGAAACAAAAAATATTTAGAAATTAAAGGAGCGAAACAAAATAATCTTAAAAACATTCATGTAAAATTTCCACTTGGTGTTTTTACTTGTGTTACAGGAGTGAGTGGTTCTGGGAAAAGTACATTGGTGAATGAAATTTTATATAAAATACTTGCTAATCATGTATATCGCAGTAAAGAAAAACCTGGACAATATAAGGAAATCAGAGGGCTTGAAAATATTGATAAAGTCATTGATATTAGTCAAACACCAATAGGTAGGACACCAAGAAGTAACCCAGCTACTTATACAGGTGTGTTTGATGATATTCGTGATGTTTTTGCTAGTACCAAAGAAGCAAAAATTAAGGGGTATGATAAAGGACGTTTTTCTTTTAATGTAAAAGGAGGAAGATGTGAGGCTTGCTATGGAGATGGTGTAAAAAAAATAGAAATGCACTTTCTTCCAGATGTATATGTACCTTGCGAAGTTTGTGGGGGAACCCGTTATAATAGAGAAACATTAGATATTAAATATAAAGGAAAAAATATATATGAAGTTTTAGATATGCGTGTTGAAGAAGCCTTGATCTTTTTTGAGAATGTACCTAAAATAAAGACAAAGCTGCAAATGCTTGCCGATGTAGGTCTTTCTTATATAAAATTAGGACAAGGTTCGCCTACTTTATCTGGTGGAGAAGCAGGAAGAATAAAACTTGCTAAAGAATTACAGAAAAGACCAACTGGAAAAACTATCTTTATACTAGACGAACCAACAACAGGATTGCATACGGATGATATACAAAAATTATTAGTTATTTTACAGAGGATTGTTGATGGTGGAGATACTGTGGTTGTGATTGAACATAATTTAGATGTCATCAAGGTTGCAGATTATATTATTGATTTAGGACCTGAAGGTGGAGATGGTGGAGGGCTCGTTGTAGCTAAGGGAACTCCAGAAGAAATTATTCATGTAAAGGAGAGTTATACCGCTAAATTTTTAAAACCGTTATTAAAATAGTAAATGTTTAATATTGTTAAGATTTGGCAAAAACAAAATACTTTATATCTCGTTAAAAATATGTTATAATTTTCTAAAGAAGAAGGTGGCGAGATATGGCAAGTAAGTTAAAAGAATTAAGAGTTCGAAAAAAAATAACTTCAAAAAAAATGGCTGAACAATTGGGAATTAGTATTCCATTTTATAGTCAAATTGAAAATAGACAAAGACGATTATCTTATGATATGGCAGTTCGTATTGCTCATATTTTTAAGACAAAACCTGATAAAATATTTTATGAGGAATATAGGTAGGTCTGTAGAGAGAAAGATTAAATCTTTCTCTTTTGTGTATTTTCTAACCTGAGTTGTTTATTTTAAGGAGATATGATAAAATAAATTATATAGTATAAAATGCTAGGAGGATGTTTGTGAGGAAATCAAATGGATTTATGTTGATGGAAACCTTGATTGTTTCGGTTTTTGTTGGGATTACATTAGTTGTTTTATTTATTCAGTTGCAAAATGTATCAAATAGTTATGATGAATCATTTCATTATAACACAACCAATGCTGTATATAATACAAGAAATATAAGAGAGTATTTAATGACACGTAATTTAAAAGGGTTTTCTGAAGATGTAAAACAATCAAAAGATGGGTATATCGATATTACAGATTGTAAAAGTTCAAGATATGTATTAGAAGGTGAGCAAGGAACACCGATTCGGACCTATTGTAAAAACTTATATGATACTTTAAATGTAAAAACACTTCTTCTTTCAATAGAAAATTTGGAAAATCTAAAACAAAGAGTAGCTACAGCTTATGTATTACCATTTTCACAAAAGTTTAGAGATTTTATTCAGTATATAAAATATGATGGTATGGATGGTGAATATAGACTTATTGTAGAATTTAAAGATGAAACATTTGCTTCTATTAAAATCGCAGTACCTTAATTTTTATTTATAATAAATAGGTCCAAAAATCAAATAAAATAAATACTAGAAATGAAGAAATAAAAGCATGCATCACTCTTGCTGTGAGAAAAGGTAAATATTTAATTTTGGTATCACTTAGAATACTAAAAATTTGCATGTGAACTGATAAGCCACCAAATGATATAATCATAACTGATAAAATAGCTTTGAGTTTTAATGGAATTTCTAAAATACTGATATATTTTAAACCTTGTGTCATTTCAATAAAACCATTTAAAATGCTTTGACTATAATGTGTGAGATTTAAATTATGATCTAAAATGGTTGTAATTACTAAAAAAACGGTTACAATTCCTAGGATTAGAAAAAGGGTATTGATTGTATTCATAAGAGCTTTTGTTAGCATTTCTCCAAAGCCAATCTTATTATGTATTCTTTTGTTGTGCATAGCAAGAATGGCTTTTTTTATAGAAACGGATTGTTTAGGATATTCGTTTTTGTGATAGTTGCGAAAGAAAAGACCGATGATAAAATTTCCTAGATAATGACAGATTAAAATCAGAAGGCCTACTTCTTTGTTGTTTAAAAACAGTATAGAAATGGTACCTAAAATGAAAAGAGGATTTGAAAAATGTGTAAAGGTAAGAATTTTACTTCCTTCTTCTTCTGTGATGAGTCCTTTTTCATAAAGTTCTTTTGTATATTTTGCATTACTAGGAAAACCAGATATTAAACTTAAAATTAAAATAAAGGCACATTCTCCACGCATTTTAAAAAACTTCTGCATAAAACCTTTGCAGAGTTCAGAAGTGAGTTCAATAAAACCATAATAACTTAATAGTTCTGATAACATAAAAAAGGGGAATAACGATGGAAATATATTATTTTGCCAAATATTAAATGAAAATTTTACAGATTTTAAAATCATGCTAGATTCCCCAAGTATTTGTATTCCAACAAAAATGAGTAATGCCATAATACCTATGCTTATTATTATTTTTTTCATAAAATCACCTATTGTATGATATTCTTATAATAGAGAGGAGAGTTTCAATGCTTAGTAAACTATATGCACAGATTCGAAAATATGTATCAGAAAACTTTAAATCCTATTTTATTTTTTTTATCACATTCCTTATTTTAACATTTCCGCTTCCATATTATATTGATGCCCCAGGTGGGGCGATTAATATCGCAGATAAAATCACAATAGATAAAAAATATCAATCTAAAGGAAGTTTGAACTTTGCGTATGTTTCAGAGCTCAAAGTAACTCCTATTATGTATTTTTTGTCATTTTTTAAGAAAGACTGGAAAATTGTTAGGAAAAGTGATGTAAAATATGATAATGAAACTATATTTAATATGGAATTTAGAAATAAAATGTTGTTAGAAGAAGCCAATGATGATGCTGTAATGGTTGCTTACAAAGCTTTAAATAAATATGTTAAAATAAAAGAGGAAAAAATATATGTTACATACCTTTCTTCTAATGCCCAAACAGATTTGAAAATTGGTGATCAAATTCTAGATATAAATGGTGAAGAGGTAGACTCTAAAGCATTTTTGAAACAGAAAATTTTATCATATAACGTGGGGGATGTTTTAGAATTTTCGGTAAAGAATGAGGGGAAAATATACAAACGAAAGGCAACGTTAATTGAAGAGGATGGAAATATTTTGATTGGTGCTATGATGACTACCAATAAAACATTAGAAACTGATCCCAAACTTTCTATTAAAAAAGATCAAAGTGAATCTGGGCCTTCTGGTGGCCTTATGTTGGCATTAGCTATTTATGACTGTTTAACGAAGGAAGATATTACAAAAGGAAGAAAAATTGTGGGAACCGGAACAATTGATTCAAATGGAACTGTTGGATCTATTGGAGGGGTAGAATTTAAATTAAAAGGTGCAGTGAAAGAAGGAGCTGATGTATTTTTAGTTCCAGCTGGAGAAAATTATGAACAAGCAGTAGAATTAAAAAAGAAGCGGAATTATAAAATTAAAATTCAACCAGTTTATTCTTTTGATGAAGCATTAAAATATTTATATGAAGCATAAAATTATTATAAAAAAATAAACAAACAAAGTAATTTAAACTCTTTTATTTAATTTACAATTTTTGATTGACAAAACGGAAAAGAAAAGATATGATAGAAACAGAAATGCAGAGAGAAGGATATGATATTTAATAAGTGTCTTATAGAGAGTTAGGAATGGTGGAATCCTAATAGATTACATTAAATATTACTCCCTTGGAGCAGAGCTTTAATAGGCATCCGGGTTCGCCGTTATACAAATTAAGTTAAAAGTAGGATGGTACCGTGCTTTCGCACTCCTTATATAGAAATATATAAGTTTTTTTTGTTTTATTTGTTAAAGTTCCAGTTCTGTTTTTCTTACAAGATTATGGATATTTTTAAGCTTTATAGAGAAAGGAGTATGTTTATGATAAATATAAAAGAACATGCAACATTAAGTATTTTGAATCATTCTTGTGCACATATGCTTGCCCAAGCTGTAAAAAGATTATATCCAAGAGCTAAATTTTGGGTTGGTCCTTGTATCAAGGAAGGATTTTATTATGATATTGACCTTGGTGAGGCCGTTTTACGAGAGGAAGATTTAGAACAAATTTCTAAAGAAATGAAAAAAATTGTAAAGGAAAATAAATTAATCAAAAGAAAAGAATTAACAAAACAAGAAGCATTTACTTTGTTTCATGAAGATCCATATAAAATGGATTTGATTGAAAATTTAAAGGATGATGAAATTATAACCGCATATACACAAGGTGAATTTACAGATCTTTGCCATGGCCCTCATGTAGAGTCTACAAAATTATTAAAACATTTTAAACTTTTAAAAGTATCAGGTGCTTATTATAAGGGTGATTCTAAAAACAAAATGTTGCAAAGAATTTATGGTGTTTGTTTTGAAAGCGAAGAAGATTTAGAAAAACATTTACATTTGCTTGAGGAGGCCAAAGAAAGAGATCATCGTAAATTAGGAAAAGATTTAGATTTGTTTATGTCTGATGATTTAGTAGGTAGAGGGCTTCCTATGTTTTTACCAAACGGTTATATTATTTGGGAAGAACTTGAAAATTATATCAAGAGAAAAGAACGAAAACTAGGGTATGCCCATGTGATGACCCCTTGTGTTGGAAATGTAGAACTTTATAAAACATCTGGGCATTGGGATCATTATAAGGAAAATATGTTTCCAGCAATGGAAATGGATGGCGAGTCTTTTGTTCTAAGACCTATGAATTGTCCACATCATATGATGATTTATGCAAATAAGCTTCATTCTTATAAAGATCTTCCTGTTCGAATTGGTGAAATTGCTCATGATTTCAGATATGAAGCAAGTGGAGCTGTGAAAGGTATTGAAAGAGCTAGGCATTTTTGTCAAAATGATGCCCATTTATTTGTGACAAAACAACAGATTAAAAGTGAATTTAAGGCTGTTGTCGATTTGATATTTGATGTATATAAGGATTTTCATATCACTGATTATCGGTGTATACTTTCACTTCGGGACCCTGAGGATAAGGAAAAATATCATCCAGATGATGCTATGTGGGATCAAGCTGAAAATGAACTTCGTGAGGTTTTAAAAGAACTGAATATAGAATACACAGAAGAAATCGGAGAAGCAGCTTTTTATGGGCCTAAATTAGATGTGAATGTGAAACCAGCTGTAGGAAATGAAATTACCTTATCTACTTGTCAGCTTGACTTTTGTCTTCCAAGTAAATTTCATTTAAAATATATCGATCAAGATGGAATGAAGAGAACACCAGTTGTATTACATAGAGCAATATTAGGTTCTTTAGATCGATTTATAGCTTATATTATTGAAGAGACTAAAGGTGTTCTTCCTTTGTGGCTTTCTCCTGTTCAAATAAATATTATTCCTGTTAATTGTACTTATCATTTAGATTATGCTAATACAATAAAAGAGATGTTGCGAGAGAAAGGATATCGTGTAGAATTGGATGTGCGAGATGAGAAGTTATCTTATAAAATGAGAGAAAGTCAAACTAGAAAAATTCCATATACTTTAATTTTAGGTGATCAAGAACAGGAAAATGAAACAATTAGCTTTAGAAGACATGGTGAGAAAAAAACAGAAACACTTTCACAAACTGCTTTTGTTTCTTATATTCAACAAAAAATAGAAAGCAAAGATATGAATTTTTAAAGTATCTAGATATATCTAGATATTTTTTTGTACTAGAAAGAAAATCTGTGCATATAGTTTACTAGATAGTACAGGGAGGAATAATCATGATCAATAAAAAAAGTATATGGTTTATAACACTATTTACACTCATACTGGTATTAAGTGTATATTATGTAACAATGCCGTCTGAACTTCTACTTTCTAATGGAAGTAGCTACATCAAGGAAGAAAATAAGAAGGAAGTAAAAGAAAAAGAGGAAGTTTCAGCTGAAGTAAAAGAAAGCGAAATCTTAACCTCACTACGTGTAGAATCAGATGAAAAAGTGCAAAAAGAGATAGATAAATTAAAAGAGGTTCTAACGAATGAAGATGCTACTGTAGAAGATAAAAATAAAGCTTATGAGAAAATGAAAACTTTAAATTCTACTAGGGGTGATGAAGAAAAAATTGAAAAGGATCTTTTAAATGAATTTAAAATAAAATCTTATGTTAAGATAGAAGGGGATCAGGTAAGAGTAGTCGCGCTTCAAAAGGAACATGATATTAAAACTGCAAATAATATTATGCGATCTGTTCAAAAAAAATTCTCTAAAAAAATGTATATTTCTGTTCAGTTTAAAAACTCGTAAGAGTTTTTTTATTTAGGCACTTATTCTCACTTAAATTGTTTTTCTTCATACAATAATATGAGAAAGTATGAAACACCTTATTATAGGAAGTGAGGATAACATGAATAGTATATTAACAAAGCGAGAAAAAGAAGTTTTCAAGTTGTTAATTCAAAATTACAGTACTGTTGAGATTGCTAAAGAACTTTCCATTAGTGAGAAAACCGTTCGCAATCACATATCAAATGTTATGCAAAAATTAGGCGTAAAAGGTAGGGCAGGTGCTGTTGTAGAACTTCTCAAGCTTGGTGAAATTTCACTTTAAAATCGTATTAATTTACGATTTTTTTCATATAGTTTATTAGAGGTGAATTATGTTAAAACGAATGACCGTCAAGAAAATTTTAATTTCTAGTACCACCTTAGTAGCACTTTTTCTTATATATTTAATTCCTAAAGAAAATAATTATCATTTAAAAGATTTAAAGCAGAAACTGGAGTATGTGAATACAAATATTGAAACAGTAGAAATATTTTTACTTGGAAAAAATGGGTATTTAACCAGGACACCTGTTCCCGTTATAGAAGGAAATAAACAAGTAGAGAAAAGAGCTTTAGAGATTTTAGAATATCTTAAGATGGGATCAAAGTATGAAAGTAAAGTGCCGAGTGGGTTTAAGTCCTATCTTCCCAATGATACAAAAATTAATAGTTTGAAATATGAACAAGGTATTTTAAAAGTAGATTTTAGTAAAGATTTATTAGATGTTAAAGAGGATATGGAAGAAAAAATGATAGAAGGAATTGTTTATAGTTTAACATCTATTCAAGAAATCAAAAAGATCATTTTTTATATAGATGGTACAATTTTGACAAAACTTCCTCAAACAGGAATAGTGTTACCAAGTGCATTAGATAGGAGTATTGGAATTAATAAAGAATATCATATTTCTTCTTATAAAGGAATCAATAAGGTTACTGTATATTATACAAGTACTTTTAATGATGATATATATTATGTGCCTGTTACAAAATATATAAATGATGATAGGGATAGAATTCATATTATTATTGAGCAATTAAGTGGGAATTCTACAGTGGGAACCAATTTAATGAGCTATTTAAATAGCAATACAAAGCTTATGTCATATAATCAAATGGATGATACTTTAAATTTGGTATTTAATTCTTATATATTTGAAGATGCTGTACAAAAAAGTATTTTAGAAGAGGTAATTTATACAATTAGCCTTTCAGTAGCGGATAATTATGATGTAAAAAAAGTGTCTTTTCTTGTTGATAATGAAGAAATTTATAAAAGTGTGTTAAAAAGTATTGAAAATTATTAAAAAATATTATACAATATACTTGTTCTAATTGAACAAGCCCGTCCTAGTAGCTCAGCTGGATAGAGCAACGCCCTTCTAAGGCGTGGGTCAGGAGTTCGAATCTCTTCTGGGACACCATTTGACATTAGCCCTTATTTTATAAGGGTTTTTTGTTATTCTTTTTGATTGTGGTTTTTGCAAAGCCAACCGATTGAATTTTTAAAAGAAAAGCTAGATTGGTTTAAACAACATCCCTCTTAGAGATGCAATGGTATCCTTAAGAGCTGAAAATTTAAATCAATATGGATTGGATTTAGATGGAAAAAGATCGCTACATAAAGTAATTGATTTATTGAAAAGTTATGATGAAATTAAATATATTACTATATCGATAGGCTATAGTTTAGGAGAAACGACTAGAGAATTGCTTGATACGCTTGCAAATTGTAGAAAGATAGTAGGAATGAGTTTGTTTTTGGAGGCTGGTTCAGATCGATTACTAAAATTAATTGGTAAAAAATATACATGTCAGATGGCAAAAGATTTTGTTCGTTTTATGAGAGGATATCATCCTTATATGGAGATTTTGGTAACAGTTATGGTAGGTTTACCAACAGAGGAATTGACCGATATTATAGAACTTGGAGATTTACTTATGGAATGTGATATTAATTTTGTTCACTGTAATTACTATGGTTATGTAGATAAACACCATTAGCAGCTTATCCTCAGCCTAGCCAACAAATAAAACAATATCATCTAAAATATTTAATTCATTATATTAAGAAACATTATAATCCAAAACTTTATAATAACAAATTTTTTGATAAGAAATTCTTTATACTTGGTCACGAATCGTTTTATGATCCATCAAAGAGAAGTGCAGTAAGAAGATTAGAATATATTCAAAAGCAGTAACAATATGTTAAAGGACGAATTTGTTATAATAAGACACATGAATATTTTATGGGAGATGATATTGTTGTGAAAACTCATGGTAGGGATATAACTGATGAAGAATTGAACGAAGAAGTAGATAGGATTAAAGGGCAAAAGAGATTAACAAGATAATATAATTTATTTTAAAAATATTGTTAAAACAATGACTTTAAATATATGTTATTAAGTTACTTTTGTGTCATTGTTTAAATTAAGTATTATAATTATACTATATACAAAAGGAACCTTTGTTTTTGAAAGGTTTTTTTGTATTTGAAATTTAAAAGACACGTAAGTAATATATTTATTTTTCTATGATACTATATGGGGTTATGTTAAGAATGTATTTTTTCGAATGCATATTTTACTAGAATCTGTTTTTGCTATCACTTTTCCATTTATGATAAGCAAAAAATAATTATTTACATATTGTATTTCGATATGAGCATTTAAAGATACTTTTATTATACAATTTTCTATATATATAATCATATGATCACCTGATTACATGTATTATAACAAATTAAATTCGCCTTTCGCAAATTTCTTGCGAAAATATGATAAAATTATTCGTTTTTGAAATAATAATACTGGTGATAAAAGTATGATTGGTACAATAATAAAAAATATGAGAGTAGAGAAGGGATTTTCACAAAAAGAACTTGGCAGATTGCTAAATTTAGCAGATACTACAATATCTAGTTATGAAAGAGGACTATGACCTTACAAATGACACAAAATAAAAAAATACAAGATTTGCTTTATT
>CANPPW010000028.1 GCA_947576095.1 uncultured Mycoplasmatota bacterium
TTATAAACAAAGGATTTGAGAGATTTTACTTTCTAAAAAGTGTTTAAGTTAAGATCATATTTTCACCTCTATAGTATTATTATACCATAAAATGATTCAAAAAAAGAAGACTATTTTGCGTCTCCTTCTACTAATTCTAAAATAACCATTAAAGCGTCATCGCCTCTACGTTCTGTCAATTTCAAAATTCTTGTATACCCACCATTTCTTGAAGCGAAACGTACTGCTAAATCATCAAATATTTTTCTAACAGCTACACTATCGTTATGCAAGAAAGCAAGTGCTTTTCTTCTAGCTACAAGTGATCCATCTTTTCCATAAGAAATCATTTTATCAACAAATTTACGAACTTCTTTTGCTCTAGCTTCTGTTGTCTCAATTCTTTCATTCATAATCACATCTCTAGTAAGATTTGCAAGCATACTTCTTCTATGTTTATTTGTGCGTCCTAATTTTCTGTACATAGTATTCCTCCCAACAATTAATCATCTTCACGGAATCTAAGGCCCATATCTTTTATTTTATCAATAACTTCTTTTAAAGATTTCTTACCTAAATTACGTATTTTCATCATTTCTAATTCTGACTTTTCAGTTAAATCTCCTAATGTATTAATATTTGCTCTTTTAAGACAATTATAAGCTCTTACAGAGAAATCTAATTCATCAATTGGAGTTTCTAATTTTTTTAGTTTACTATCTTCTTGTTTAGCATTCATAATGCCTGTTTTATCTGCAATTTCACTTAAGTCTGTTACAATATTAAGATGTTCGATTAAAATCTTAGCTCCCAACGCCATTGCTTCTTCTGGTCGAATAGAACCGTTGGTGTGAACATTTATAATCAGTTTATCATAGCTTGCATCTTGTCCTACACGAGCACTTTCTACTTCGTAACTGATTCTTTCAATTGGTGAATAAATTGCATCTATAGGAATATATCCTATTTTAGAATCCTCTAATACTTTTTTATTTTCATTAGAAGGAACATACCCACGACCATTAGAAACAATCATTTCCATATCCAGTTTTCCACCTTTAGATAAAGTTGCGATTTCTTGATCTGGATTCATAACTTCCACATTTGAACCTGTAACAATATCTGCCGCAGTAACAACTCTCTCTTCAGATACAGAAAGATGAATGATTTGATCTTCTTCGGTTAAATTCTTTACAACAACATTCTTTAAATTTAATATGATAGCTGTAACATCTTCATAAACACCTTCGATTGTCTGGAATTCATGCATAACGCCTTCAATTTTTACGGCTACAATTGCAGAGCCAGGCATGCTAGATAACATCACTCTTCTAAGTGCATTGCCTATAGTAGTCCCAAAACCTCTTTCAAGAGGTTCTAATTCAAATTTTCCAAAATTATTTTTTTCAACATATTCTGTTATTTTATATATTGGCTTTTCAAAATTTAACATTCGTACCACTCCTTTTCTTTTTTATCCACGTGGACGTTTTGGTGGACGGCATCCATTATGTGGTATAGGTGTTTCGTCTGATATAGTTAAAATTTCAAGTCCAGCTGTTTGGAGTGAACGAATTGCTGTTTCACGTCCTGAACCAAGACCTTTTACAAAAACTTCAACTTTCCTCATACCCATATCATAAGCTGCTTTTCCTGCTGCTTCAGCTGCCATTCCTGCCGCAAATGGAGTTGATTTTTTACTACCTTTAAATCCAAGAGTACCTGCTGATGCCCAACTTAGTGCATTTCCTTCTTTATCACAAATTGTAACAATTGTATTGTTAAAGGTTGAATGTATATATGCACATCCTTCAGGTACATTCTTTTTCACTTTACGCTTTCTTGCTTTATAAGCCATGCCTATAACCTCCTTTTATTTGAACTATTTTTTCTTATTTGCTACTGTTTTTCCTTTACCCTTACGAGTTCTAGCATTTCTACTTGTTCTCTGTCCTCTTACTGGAAGACCTTTTTTATGACGAGTTCCTTCATAGGAATTAATTTCCATTTTTGTTTTAATATTCATATTTACTTCACGACGTAAATCACCTTCTGTAAGATATTTATCTACCTCTTTACGGATCAATGATTGTTCATCGTTCGTAAGATCCTTTGCTTTTTTATTAGGATCTACATTTGCTGCTTTCAAAATTTGATTTGAAAGACTTCTTCCAATACCATAAATGTATGTAAGTGCAATCTCACATCTTTTATTATTTGGTATATCAACACCTTTAATACGTGCCATATTTCGCCTCCTATTAACCTTGTCTTTGTTTATGTTTAGGGTTTTTCTTACAAATAACTCTAACGCTACCCTTACGTTTAATAATTTTACAATCTGGACAGATTGGTTTTACTGATGCTCTTACTTTCATTTTATCCTCCTAATTTCTATAGGTTATGCGCCCACGTGTTAAGTCGTATGGTGATAATTCAACAGTGACTGTATCACCTACTAAAATACGAATATAGTGCATACGCATTTTACCAGAAACGTGAGCAATTACAGTATGTTTATTTTCAAGTTCTACAACAAATTCTCCTCTAGGTTTTACCTCAAGAACTTTTCCTTGTACTTCAATTGTATCCTTCTTAGCCATTTTATCACCTCTTCGTTAAAATTGTATATCCATTCTCTTCTACTACAACAGTATGTTCGAAATGAGCAGATGGCATATCATCCATCGTTACAATCGTCCAACCATCGTCTAAAATTGCCACATCCGCACTTCCTAAATTCAACATAGGTTCTACTGCGATAACCATTCCTTTTTTTAAAATTGGACCTGTTTTAGGTTTTCCATAATTGGGAACATCTGGCGATTCATGAATGCTTGTTCCAACACCATGACCTACAAGTTCCTTTACAACACCTAAATGATTCTTTTTTGCATAAGTTTCAATGGCACTTCCTATATCCCCTACATGAACACCTGCTTTAATAACGGATAACCCTTCCCATAGTGATTGCTCAGTATGTTTAAGTAAATTTTCCTTTTCCTTGCTGATTTTTCCAACAGGGTATGTCCAAGCTGAATCTCCATGATACCCTTTATAACAAGCCCCAATATCAATGGAAATGATATCGCCTTCTTCTAACTTACGATCTTTTGGAATACCATGCACGACTTCTTCATTGATAGAAGCACATATAGTTGCAGGAAATCCATCATAATGTAAGAACGAAGGAGTAGCCCCTCTACTTACAATATAATCATAAGCAAGTTTATCTAATTCTTTAGTGGTTATTCCTGGTTTAATATAAGGCTTTAAATACTTATGTGTACTCCCTGTAATTTCACCAGCCACCTTTAAAAGCTCTATCTCTCTATCTGATTTTATAGAAATCATATCATATTCCTTTCTAAGATTTGCTTAATTTGCATAAAAACAACATCTACTGATTTTGTACTATCAACTTTATAAAAAGGATATTTATCTTGATAATAGAAAATCAAAGGTTCTGTTTCATTTTGATATGTTTCATATCGATGATCGAAAACTTTCTCATTATCATCACTACGTTTCATAAGCTTACTTTGGCATATATCACAAACACCTTCTACTTTAGGTTTTAATGCATCTATTTTAAAATTAAATACATGTTTGCAATTAGGACAAAGCATTCTACCAGTTATTCTATTTTTAGCAGTTTCATAATCAAGATCTAGTAAAATAACAAGATCTATTTTTTTATGTAAATCATGAAGCATTTCTTCATATAACTGTGCTTGCATTTTATTTCTTGGAAATCCGTCTAATATATAACCATTTTGACAATCAGTCTTATTTAGACGTTCTTTAAGTAAATGGATCATAATTTCATCATCAATTAGACTACCTATCTCCATTTGCTTTTTTATCATTCTTCCCATATCTGTATCTTCTCTACATACATCTCTAAGAAGATCACCCGTAGAAATATGTGGAATGTGATAAAGCTTGCAAATCCTAGCTGATTGTGTTCCCTTACCTGCTGCGGGTGGAGCAAGCATTATGATATTTTTCAATTATCTTCGTCTTCTTCCTCTTTTGTATTCACCAGTTATAAGTTGACTTTCTATTTGTTTATAAGTTTCTAAGGCAACACCAACTACAATAAGAAGCCCTGTACCACCAATTTGAACACTTGTTGGAAGTCCTGATACTGCACCAAATATAATAGGTAATGCAGCTATCACAGCTAAGAATAAAGCCCCAACTATTGAAATTCGCTTTAATACTGTTTTAATATATTGGATTGTCTCAATACCTGGTCTAACACCTGGTATAAATCCCCCATTTTGATTTAAATTTTCTGCAAGTTCTTTTGGTTTTATTTGCATAAAAGTGTAAATAAGGGCAAATAATAAAATAAGTATTAAATATAAGATAAATCCTGATACAGTATTTAAAGTTAGCCATTTATTGATAAATAAACTAAATGATTCATTTTTTATAAATGCCGCTATAATACCTGGTATAGAAATAATAGCAGATGCAAAGATCACAGGTACCACTCCAGCAGAGTTTAATTTAAATGGCATATAATTATTATTTGCTCCATAGATACTATTTGTTTTATTTGCATATTGTACAGGTATTCTTCTTTCTGAAGTCTCTTCATATACAACAGCTAGAACAATTAGTAAATAGATTAAAGCAAAAAATATAAATTTAGTGATACCAAATAAAGTAACCTGAAGATCACCCATTTGTACAAGTGCTGTATATGCATCTTTAAACATAGTTGGAAGTGTAGCAATAATACCTGCCATGATAATTAAAGAAATTCCATTTCCAATTCCTTTGGCTGTAATTTGATCCCCTAACCATAATAGAAAACAAGTTCCAGCAGTAAGAATTGTTGAAAACATCATATAATCCATTACACTTCCACCTTTAATAAAGGTAAAAGATAACATATATCCCTGAAAAAATGCTAAAATAATACCAAGTACTCTTGTAATTTGATTTAATTTAGCACGACCAACCCCACCTTGTTTAGTAAGTTCTGCAAGATATGGAATCAATTCCATCTGTGATAAAAGTTGAATCACAATGGATGCTGTAATATAAGGCATAACCCCTAGAGATAAAATAGAAAATTTTTCCATCGCACCTCCACCCATTGCATTTACTAAATCTAAAAATCCTAAATTTTTTCCAAGAGCTGACGTATCTACTCCAGGAACTATAATAGTGGTTCCTAATTTAAATACAAATAAACATAAAAAAGTAAATAATATTCTTTTTCTTAAATTTTTATTTTTTCCATTGAATAACAGTTTTAGTCGGGCAAGCATCTTAGATCACCTCTGCTTTTCCACCTAAGTTCTCTATTGCAGTAGTAGCAGCATTTGAAAATTTATGTGCTTTTACTGTTAATTTTTTCTCTAATGTACCATTGCCTAATACTTTGATACCATCTAACATGTTTTTTACAAGTCCCATTTCCTTTAATATTTCTGGAGTTACTGTTGCTCCCTCTTCAAATCTATTTAAATCACTCAAATTGATAACAGCATATACTTTTTTAAATCTAGCATTGGTAAACCCTCTTTTTGGAAGCCTTCTATAAAGTGGTAATTGTCCACCCTCAAAAGCTGTCTTACGACTGTATCCACTTCTTGACTTTTGACCGTTTTCTCCACGACCAGATGTTTTCCCAAGTGTACTACCAACTCCACGACCTACGATTTTTCTTCTATGACGAGAACCTTCTGCTGGTTTTAACTCATGTAATTTCATATTATAAAATCTCCTCTACTTTTTTTCCTCTAAGACGAGCGATTTCTTCTACTGTTCTTTGTGATTTAAGTGCTTCTAAAGTTGCATAAGCCATATTAATTTTTGTATTCGAACCTAAAGATTTAGATAAAATATCTTTAACTCCAGCCATTTCTAAAACAGAACGAACAGGTCCTCCTGCTTTTACTCCTGTACCTTTTGATGCAGGTTTTAACATAACACGGCTTGCACTTCTTACTCCAATTGCTTCATGTGGGATTGTTCCATTAACAATAGAAACAGTAACAACATTTTTCGTAGCAGCCTGTACAGCCTTTTTAATAGCATCTGGAACTTCATTTGCTTTTCCTGTACCAAGACCTACTCTACCTTTTCTATCTCCTACTACAACAGTAGCAGAGAAACGGAAATGACGACCACCTTTCGTTACTTTTGTAACTCTTCCAATATTGATGACTTCTTCTTCAAATTGTTTTGGGCGTGGCTCTCTTCTTCTTTTTTCCATCTAGTTCCCTCCTCTTAGAATTCTAATCCATTTTCACGTGCTGCTTCTGCTAAAGCTTTTACACGTCCATGATATAGGTATCCACCTCTATCAAATACAACTTTTTTTATTTTTGCTTTTTCCGCTCTTTTAGCAAGTAATTCTCCAACTTTGGTAGCTGCTTCTATATTACTACCATTTTCAAGTTTTAAATCTTTGTCGATTGAAGAAGCACTAACTAAAGTAACAGCTTTTTCATCATCTATGATTTGCGCAAAAATATTACTATTCGATCTAAACACGTTTAATCTTGGTATAGCAGTCGTTCCAGCTACTTTTGCTCTAACTCTTGCGTGTCTAGCCTTACGTACATCATTACGAACTACTTTTTTTATCATAGTAAATTCTCCTTTACTTTAATTATTTAGATGCTTTTTTTCCTTCTTTACGACGGATATATTCATCTTTATAGCGAATACCTTTACCCTTATATGGTTCTGGTGCTCTTAATTTTCTTATATCAGCAGCAAAGTCACCTACTGCTTGTTTGTTAATTCCTTTCACTGTAAGTTCTGTATTACTTGGAACTTCTACTGTAATATCATTTGGAATTTCAACTTCGTCTGTGTGAGATTTCCCATCATTTACAACTAAAGTATTTCCCTTTAATGTAAAACGATATCCTACACCTACTGCTTCTAATTTTTTTTCATATCCTTCTGTTACACCTATTATCATGTTTGCTATATTGGCATTTGCAGTACCATGATATTTCTTAACAGAATCATCTTCTCTTTCAACCCTTAGTGTATTGCCATCTAAAGCAACAGTAAGCTTATGGTTTATTTCAGTAGAAAGTTCTCCCTTAGGTCCTTTAACTGAAACAACATTTCCATCTGTTGTTACTGTAACATTTTCTGGGATGGAAAGGATTCTATCTCCAATTCTACTCATGTTATTTCCTCCTAAATTTCTACCAAATGTAAGCCAAAACTTCTCCACCAAGACCTTCTGTTCTTGCTTCTTTATCAGTCATCAATCCCTTTGATGTAGATATAATTGCAATTCCAAGTCCATTTAGTACTTTTGGAACTTCATCAGCTTTTACATAGATACGTAATCCTGGTTTTGAGATTTTTTTAAGTCCTGTTATAACACGTTCTTTATTCTCACCATATTTTAAAGAAAGCGTCATAACCTCCTGTACTTCTTTTTTTTGTACTTTATAATCTACAATAAATCCTTGTTCTTTAAGAATTCTTGCTATTTCTTTTTTTATGTTTGAAGCGGGTACTTCAACTTCTTTATATCGCATTACATTTGCATTACGAATTCTTGTAAGCATATCTGCGATTGGATCAGACACTACCATATATATCCTCCCTTCATTACCAGCTTGATTTCTTTACGCCTGGTATTTGTCCTTTATATGCTAGTTCCCTAAAACAAATACGGCAGATCCCATATTTTTTAAGTACTGCATGTGGTCTTCCACAACGTGTACAACGTGTATATTCACGTACTTTAAATTTAGGTGTTCTACTAGCTTTTACTTTCATGCTTGTTTTAGCCATAATTTCCTCCTTATTTGAGAGCTATTTTTTAAAAGGCATACCAAAACCTTTTAACAGATCAAGCGCTTCATCATTGGTTTTAGCTGTTGTAACAAATACAATATCCATTCCACGTACTTTTACAACATCATCAAACTCGATTTCTGAGAAAATAAGTTGTTCTGTAAGACCTAATGTGTAATTTCCTCTACCATCAAATGCCTTTGTACTAATTCCTCTAAAATCTCTAACACGAGGTAAAGTAATACTAATAAGTTTATCTAAAAAATTATACATATTCTCCCCTCTTAGTGTTACTTTACAACCGATTGCTTGACCTTCTCTTACCTTAAATCCAGCAATTGCCTTTTTTGCTTTTGTAGTAACTGGTTTTTGTCCAGTAATGATTTCTAAATCCCGCATAGCAGCTTCTAATAGCTTACTATTTGTTGTAGCATCACCAACACCCATATTTACTACAATTTTATCTAGTTTTGGCACTTCCATAATGCTCTTATATTTATATTTGTTCATCAAATCAGAAACGATTTCTTTATCGAATTTTTCTTTTAGGCGGTTCATTTGTTTGTCCTCCTTCCATTAATCAAGTTTTTCGCCTGATTTTTTAGATATTCTAACTTTTTTATCATTTTCTACTTTATGTCCAATTCTTGATCTTTCACCTGTCTTAGGATCTTTAATCATAACATTAGATACATGAATTGGGTTTTCCACTTCTTGTATGCTACCTGGAGTTTGTCCATTGCCTTTCATATGTTTTTTTACAATGTTAACACCTTCCACGATAACTTTATTTTCTTTTTTTAGTACTTTTGTTATTTTGCCTTCTTTTCCTTTATCTTTTCCAGCAATAACAATTACTAAATCTCCTGTTTTAAAGTTCATGCTTTCCCTCCAGACTATAACACTTCTTTAGCAAGTGATACAATTTTCATAAAATCTTTATCACGTAATTCACGTGCAACTGGTCCAAAAACACGAGTTCCTACTGGAGTCTTATCTTCTCTAGATTTAATGATAACTGCTGCATTTTCATCAAACTTGATATAAGATCCGTCTTCTCTTCTTAAACCAGATTTTGTTCTTACAATGACTGCTCTTACAACTTTGCCCTTTCCGATTGTTCCATTTGGGGTCGCTCTTTTGACAGTTGCAACAACAATGTCACCAATATTTCCCGTTTTAACTTTGCTTCCACCTAATACTCTAATAACAGATAGTTCACGAGCACCAGAATTGTCAGCAACTTTAAGACGGCTTTCCTGTTGAATCATAATTAATCCTCCTTATGCGTCTTTTATAAAATTATTGCTTTTTCCACAACTTCTACTAGACGGTATTTTTTTAATTTTGAAATAGGTCTAGTTTCAGCTATACGTACTTTATCGCCAACTTTTGCTTCATTTTTTTCATCATGTGCTGTGTACTTCTTAGAATATTTAACACGCTTTTTGTATAATGGATCTACTTTGTAAGTTTCAACTAAAACTTTAATTGTTTTATCTTCTTTGTCACTTACAACTTTTCCGATTAATTCTTTTGCTTTCTTTTCCATATATACCCTCCTACTCACTTTCAAGTTCACGTTCTCTAAGAATAGTCTTGATACGTGCAACTAACTTTCTAAGTTCTCTAATGCGTGCTGGTTTTTCTAGATTTCCTGTAGCTTGGCTAAAACGTAGGTTAAATAGTTCCTCTTTGCTTTCTTCTATTTTTTTAAGTAGATCTTCGCTTGAAAGTTCTCTAAGTTCTTTATTTTTCACTAGCTTCACCACTTTCTTTAGAAACGAATTTACATTTGATTGGTAGTTTATGCATAGCTAAACGTAAAGCCTCACGAGCGATTTCCTCAGAAACGCCTCCCACTTCAAACATAATTTTTCCTTCTTTAACAACGGCAACCCATTTTTCAGGCTGACCTTTACCTTTACCCATACGAGTTTCTAATGGGATTTTTGTAAGTGATAAGTGTGGGAATATATTAATCCATACCTTACCACCACGTTTCATATAACGTGTCATTGCTACACGGGCAGCTTCAATTTGATTTTGTGTAATCCATGCGCCTTCTAAAGCCATAAGACCATATTCTCCAAAATGTAAGCTTGTATTCCCCTTTGCTTTTCCATCATAACGCAAACGATGTGGTCTACGATATTTAGTTCTTTTTGGAATGACTGCCATCTGTAACACCTCCCTTATCTTTCTTTGGAGGAAGGATTTCACCTTTATAAATCCATACTTTTACGCCAATTTTACCATAAGTTGTATTAGCTTCTTTACTAGCGTAGTCAATATCAGCTCTTAAAGTGTGAAGAGGAATATTCCCTTCTTTGTATCCTTCTGTTCTTGCCATATCCGCTCCACCAAGTCTACCAGATACAGATGTTTTAATACCTTTTGCTCCAGCTTTCATTGTATTTCTAGTTGCCCTTTTTTGCGCAATTCTAAATGATACCCTATTTTCAATTTGATGTGCAATATTTTCCGCTACTAAAGCAGCATCCATATCAGGTTTTTTAATTTCTTTAATTGAAATATTTATATTTTCATCTACAAGGCGTGATAATTCTTTCTTAATTTTTTCTATTTCTTCACCACCATGGCCAATCACAACGCCAGGTTTTGCAGTACTGATAATGATTTCTGTTTTATCTTTTGTTCTTTCAATTACAATATTTGAAACAGAAGCATCTTTCAGTTTTTTTTCTAAATATGCACGAATTTTATTATCGCGGTTTAAATATTTGGCGAAATCTTTCTCTGCATACCAACTTGACTGCCAAGTTTTTGTTTGCCCTTTGATGCCTAATCTAAGTCCATTTGGACTAACCTTTTGTCCCACTTGCTTTTCCTCCTTTGCTTATTTTTCACCAACAACAACAGTAATGTGGCTTGTTCTTTTTTTGATTGGATCCACATGTCCACGAGAACCGAACTTCATTCTCTTCATTGTCGTACCTTCATTAATATAGGCTTCTTTCACATATAATTTATTTTTATCAAGACCTAAGTTATTTTCTGCATTTGCTACTGCAGATGTTAATACTTTTCTAATAAGTCTAGCAGCTTCTTTATTTAAATTTGCTAAAATATGATCTGCTTCTACAATATCTTTATTACGTATTAAATCTATCACTAAACGAGCTTTACGAGGTGCAATTCTAACTGTCTTTGCAATCGCTTTTGCTTCCATTTTAGTCCTCCTTCCTGGTATTATTTTTTACCTTTATCGTCACCATGTCCACCAAATTTACGAGTTTGCGCAAATTCTCCAAGTTTATGACCTACCATATCTTCTGTTACATAAACAGGAATAAATTCCCGTCCATTATGAACAGCAAATGTAAGACCAACAAAACTAGGGAAAATAGTAGAACGGCGTGACCAAGTTTTAATTACTTCTTTTTTTTCTGATTCATTTGCCTTTTGCACTTTCTTTAGTAAAGATTTTTCTGCATAAGGCCCTTTCTTTAAACTTCTAGCCATTTAAACCATCCTTTCCTTATTTTTTACGACGACGAACGATTAATTTATCAGATGCTTTTTTCGTATCGCGTGTTTTGTATCCAAGTGCTGGTTTTCCCCAAGGAGTAAGAGGTCCCTTACGTCCGATTGGTGCTCTACCTTCACCACCACCATGAGGGTGATCATTTGGGTTCATAACAGAACCACGAACGGTTGGGCGGATACCCATGTGCCTTTTACGTCCTGCTTTTCCAAGATGAACAAGTTCATGATCTTCGTTTCCAACTTCTCCAATTGTTGCTCTGCATGTAGATAGAACTTTACGAACCTCACCGCTTGTAAGTCTAAGCAATGTATACTTTCCTTCATGTCCAAGAATTTGAACAGATGATCCAGCTGAACGAGCCATTTGAGCTCCCTTGCCTTCCTTAAGTTCTATACAGTGAACTGTAGTTCCCACTGGGATTCTAGAAAGAGGTAATGCATTCCCGATTTTGATATCTGCATTTTCACCACTTTCAATCTTCATTCCTACTTTTATACCTTTAGGAGCAATGATATATCTCTTTTCTCCATCAGCATATTTGATAAGTGCAATATTCGCACTTCTATTTGGATCATATTCAATAGTAGCTACTGTTCCGATTACACCATCTTTATTTCTTTTGAAATCAATGATACGATATTTTCTTTTTTCTCCACCACCACGGTGTCTTACAGTAATTCTACCTTGATTATTACGACCACCATTTTTTTTAAGGGTTACAACTAATGACTTTTCTGGTGTTGATGTTGTAATTTCATCATAAGTAAGGTCTGACCTTCCACGACTACCAGGAGTCATTGGTTTAAATTTCTTAATAGCCATATTATCCTCCTCTTTAATTAGAGTTCAATTGAACTGCCTTCGCTTAATTTAACAATTGCCTTTTTCACTCTATTTGTTTTACCCGTGTAACGACCAACTCTTTTTTTCTTTGGTTTTACATTCACAGTATTTACTTTATCCACTTTTACATCGAAAATATTTTCGATTGCTAATTTAATTTGTGTCTTGTTTGCTCTAACATCCACGCTAAATACATACGTATTATTTTGTGCTAAATCACTACTTTTTTCAGTAATGATTGGTGCTTTAATAATATCCCTTGCATTCATTAAACAAGCACCTCCTCTACTTTATGAACAGCACCTTCTGTCATAATTAACTTTTCAGCAGATACAATATCTAAAACATTGATTTCATTTGCTTCTAATAAAATAACATTTCTTAAATTACGTGTAGCAAGTATTAAATTTTCTGTTAACTCATCTGTAACAATAAGCACTTTGCTATCTGCTTTTAGATTTATTAAAATTTGTTTCATGTCTTTTGTTTTGTTTGTATCCAATGATAATGAATCTACAATTGTAAGAGCTTCATCACTCACTTTATATGATAAAGCAGATTTTAAAGCAAGTCTTCTTTCTTTACGATTCATTTTAATAGTATAATTTCTTGGTTTTGGTCCAAACACAATCCCACCATGATACCAATGTGGAGCCCTTGTGCTTCCTTGTCTAGCACGACCTGTTCCTTTTTGTTTCCAAGGTTTTCTTCCTCCACCTGAAACTTCTGCGCGTGTTTTTGTACTAGCAGTTCCTTGACGCATCGCATTTCTTGCAACACGAATTGCATCATATATAACTGCATCATTTGGGGTGATTTCCCATACATTTTCATTTAAAGTAATGTCGCTTACTTTTTCACCTTTGATATTTAATACAGATACTTTTCCCATCTATATTCCTCCTTGTTAGTTAGCTTCAGTAGCGTTTGCTACTTCTTCACTCTCTATTTGATTTTCTGCAGTGTTTTCAGCGACTAGGGCATAAGAAATCAATTCTTCTCTTTCATTAATTTTTCCCAAATTTTTGATAGCAGATTTAACTACTACTAATGATTTTTTAGCTCCTGGAACATTTCCTTTTACTAAAATTACATTTTCCTCAGGAATAACTGCTACAATTTCAAGATTTTGTACAGTTACTGTAAGTCCTCCCATATGTCCTGGTAATTTTTTACCTTTAAAAACACGCATTGGTCTCATAGTTCCCATTGAACCTGGTCGTCTATGATAATGTGATCCATGTCCCATAGGTCCACGGCTTTGTCCATGACGTTTAATAACACCCTGGAACCCTTTTCCTTTTGTTGTTCCAGTTACATCGACCATTTCACCTACTTCAAAAATGCTGCAGGTAATTTCTTCACCTAAAGTATAATTTGCAACCTCAGCACCTCTGATTTCTCTAAAGAAGCGCTTAGGAGCACATCCAGCTTTACTAGTATGTCCTAGTGAAGCCTTTGTAGCTAATTTTTCTCTTTTTGTATCGAAGCCAAGTTGGATAGCTTCATAACCGTCGTTCTCTTTTGTTTTGATTTGTGTAACCACATTTGGTTCTACTTCAATAACAGTTACGGGAACTAATTTACCTGATTTGGTAAATACTTCGGTCATTCCAATTTTTCGACCTAAGATTCCTTTCATATTTATCCTCCTATAATTTTATTTGAATATCAACACCACTTGGTATTTCCACATGAGTAAGTGCCTCAACTGTTTCTTTACTTGGGTTGTTAATAACAATTAATCTCTTGTGTGTTCTTTTTTCAAATTGCTCACGAGAATCTTTGTATTTATGAACAGCTCTAAGAATTGTAATTTTTTCAATATCTGTTGGTAGTGGAATAGGTCCACTTATACTTCCACCAGTTCTTTTTACTGTTTCGATAATTTTCGTGCAAGCTGTATCAATCTTTTTATGATCAAAAGCTTTCAATTTAACATTTACCTTTTTGTTTGCCATTCTCTTTTCCTCCCTTCGCCTATATCTGGTATAGACTAGCTCCATGTGAAAACCTGAATTTTATTTTGTTTTAGTAACAACTTAACCTGGTGTTTCAGCAACCTCACACATCAATGCATACCACACATTCAAAAGTATACACAAAAATTATATGAAAATCAAGCTTTTTTTATACTTTCATGGAATTTCTGACTATTTTGTTTATTGTAACATTTAAAAATTGCCATTACCATCAAATAAATAAGTCAACAATAATAGCAATTGATTTCATTATCTATATTTAGAATAAAACTTTCATAGCTAAGCAGAATAAACATATTTTATATCTCAAATTATACTATTATTTCTATATATTTTTTACAGTATAAAATATGGCATTAAATAAACAAAAAAACACATAAAATAATTACTTTATATCTTACGTGATTTTTGAATATTTATTGTAACAACAAACTGATTGGAAAGTTGTTCTAAATATTCCCTTTTTTTTAATTTTTCTAGCCATCTTTCAGGGATGCTATTTTTCCCATATATAATACCATTTATAGAGCCTACTATCGCACCAACAGTATCTGTATCTTCTCCTAAGTTAACCGCTGTGATAACAGCTTCTTCATAGGTGTTACTTTTCAAAGTACACCATATACTCGCTTCTAATGTATCGACTACATAACCAGAGGATTTGATATCATCTATGTGCAGCGATTCCAAATCTCCTTTTAAAATCCTTTCATATTGTTGTAAACTTTCCTTAGAATAATATTTACTATAGTCTATTTGTTTTAATAAATACAAAGCATTAAATCGATCTATACCATCCAGTAAAAAACTAATGTAATCGGCATATATTTTACAACCTAATAAGCTAATTTCATGGGCATGAGTTAAAGATGATGCTAAATGAATCAAATTTATTCTTTCTTCTTCAGAAAAATTACCACATTTCAAATAATAAACAACTGGCAGCATTCTCATTAGGGAACCATTACCATTTTCGTATATACCTTTTCCACCACAATTTATTGCAATTTTTCCCCTTTTAAAATTTAATATAGATTCACTCGTAGAAATTCCCACATCAAATAATTTATCAGTAGCAGTGTATTTTGCATAATCTAACCATTCACTAAATTTATACATGATATCCTCAAAATTAATAGCTCTATTTTCTATTATAGAATCCATAGTCGCAACCACTAGTGAAGTATCATCACTCCAAGTCCCCTCAGGAACTTTATGACTTCCATAACCAATCATATCTACGATGGGATATTTTCTCAATAAATTCCGATTTAAAAATTCCACAGGTACACCCAAGGCATCCCCTACAGCAAACCCTAAAATTCCTGATTCCATTTTTTCTGTCATTGTTTTTCCTCTTTACCGGCTACGCCTGGGATATCCTTCATTTGATTCATTTTTCATATTATCAGAAACAGAAATGCCCATCGAAGCAAGTATTTCATTTCTTTTTTTTAGCAACATTTCTATTTCTTTTTTTCTTTCTTCTTCACTTTTTTCCTCTTCAACAAAGGTAAATTCAACTTCTGGAATTTTCTTTTCTATATTTTTTTCTAGCATAATATCACTCCTAACTATATTTATTTTACCACACATTTAACAATAATTTTTTCTAATCCATTAATATCTCTTTGAGGCGGCGAAACTTCAAGCATTTCAAGTTTCATACCATGAGCCAATAAGAATTCATTCTCTCCATTATAAAATGTTGAAATTTGATTTATATAAGCTCCTGGGGTACCTTTGTCTGCAATTATATCTAATACGATTGGATAATCATCCTGTTTCGCAAAAGAAGTACTGTATCCTGGAGATGCACTCATATAGCCAAGATCCCCAAACTCCTTACCCTCTAAAACCTTTAATACACTATATACTTGATTTAAATCAGTTATATCGATGCCTTCAAACAACGCCTTATAAGTTGAATTTTGTGAAGTAAACGACTTTACATCCACTGCCCTATACAGTTCCATTGGAGTTTCTAAGCCACCAAATTTGGCAATTGCTGAGTCCATATTGTTGACTAATGTTTGTGCCTCAATCCCATTTATTTTTCCAGAAATCTTCTCACTTCTTAATTTTTCATTAATAGTTCGATAAGAACCCCACGTATATATGCACAAAGAGCGAATTTCATCAGCTGACAAACTAGCTAAATACCGTCCTTCACGGGTATTCTGTAAAAAATTATAGAAATCCATTTGAGATTGTCTATCAAGTTGTGAAAATATTTGTTGTATCGTATTTCCCTTCAAAAATAAAGAATTAACTGTATATCCAGCATCCCCATAATATTGGGACATTTGATCAATAGATTCTATAAAATTTTTACTAAACGAAACATAATTCCTGGGAATATTAGCTGTCGAAATATTTGCTTGACTAGCTTGCTTCGATATGTGATCTCCTAAACGTTTCTCTAAAACCTTTAGT
>CANPPW010000029.1 GCA_947576095.1 uncultured Mycoplasmatota bacterium
TGATACTTTTTGTATATAAAGTTCTAAAAAGTTAGAACAGATTTCCCAATGGTGCGAGAAAAGGGACTTGAACCCTCATAGTATTATTACTACAGGAACCTGAATCCTGCGTGTCTACCAATTTCACCATTCTCGCATAATTATATTGTAACATATTTTGTATTAAAATCAGTTAATAATAAAACATCAGATTTGATTCCGATGTTTTTATTATAACTCGAAAACCGAGTTTTCATTCAATCTGGTGGAAGGAGATGGATTTGAACCATCGAACCCTAGAGAACAGATTTACAGTCTGCCGCGTTTGACCACTTCGCTACCCTTCCATACAAAATGGTGCCGGAAATAGGACTTGAACCCACAACCTACTGATTACAAGTCAGTTGCTCTACCAATTGAGCTATTCCGGCACATGGTGGGCGATGTAGGACTCGAACCTACGACCCCCTGCTTGTAAGGCAGGTGCTCTAACCAACTGAGCTAATCGCCCGAAATATCTGTTGACGTAATTAAATATATCATTTTAATTTTTATTTGTCAATAGGATTTATTATTTTTCGGCTTTTTTTTAAACCTTCATCAATCCAAAAAGGTAAATATTTGGCTAAAGTACGAAACCCGAGAGACGTCTCTTCAATCGCATTTTTCACCCTAGTAGGATTCTTCACACAATAATGGATATTTTTTATACTTAATTTAACATGTAGTTCCTTTTCATCCACATCAAGTACTTCCGCATAAATTACTTCTCCTATCTGCACAAAATCATGAATATCCTTAACAAATGCATATGAAATTTCTGAAATATGAATAAGACCACTATAATAATTACATAAAGATACAAAAATCCCATACTCTGCAATTCCTGTAACAGTCCCCATCACAATTTCTCCTACTTTATATAACCCCATAATATCACTCCATGATTTATTATACCATGCTTTTTATCGAAAAATGATATTTCTTTCAATTAAAATTCTATTTACTTTAAAGAACTTCTACGTTATAATGACCATGGTGATAAATATGAAAAAAGAAAATGAGACAAAAATTATAGAAATTATTGAAACACTTAGACCATTCTTAATCAATGATGGTGGTAATATAGAATTTATAAAATATGAAGATGACATTGTTTATATTAAAATGCTTGGTGCTTGTTCTAATTGTGATATGTTAGATTATACAATCAAAGAAGGTATTGAAGCAGCCATAAAAGAAGAAGTACCCACTGTTAAAGAGGTAGTAAATATAAATTATACAGACTTTTAATCTGTATTTTTTTATGATGTATGTTCCCCAATCCATTCTGGTTTTGTAATATAAGTATATTGATTCATGAAAGTATAAATTGTAAAAAGAAAATTTTCATAGAAAGATACTTTATGTATGATTTTAAGAAGATCCTTTTCTTTTTTTCTTCCTCCCATAATTTCTTCATATATATCAAAATAATAACTAGGAAATAACATTCTAGCAAAAAATCTAGAAAAATCAGTAATATCAATACAATAAAGTAAATAATATTTTACTTCTTCAAACGTTAAATATCCATAAAAGAATTTATCTTTAAAATACTCCGAAGCATCTCTCGTTTGATCATCAATAATAAAATTTAATGGATTATAAAGCTCCATTTCAGTCATATTAATTTTAATTCTTTTATGTGACAAAACCAAATGCTTTACATCGGGAAGCAGATGCACATAGGAAATAGCATTTTCAGCAAGACCACAAAAATAACTAAAACTTTCTCGAATAACAGGATACTTTTTTCCAAATTGATTAACTTGATATTCAAAATAATCAATTTTAGAGGCCCATAAAATATCCCATTTTTGTCTTTGCAAATATTTATATGTATTAATTGGAATCTGTAATCTTTGAAATGAAACAATCTCGCCTATACAAATAGAGTCTTTACCTGTTTTTTTCAACCTTAATAATACATACACTTCATTTTGCAACTGTGTATATAATTTCCCCTGTTCATTTTTAACAATCTGATGAGAACAGACACCTCTTTCGCAAAGCCATGAAGAGAGTGTATATAACTCATTTAACTCTTCTATTGGTCTACTATAAGGCCTTAGCCAATACATTTGTTCTTGGTATAGAAAATGATATTCCCGGCCAACCTGGTGAATCTCAGATGGCTCTAAATTATAGTAATACATCATTGCATTCTTCATAGATTCACCCCTACTTTAGCTTATGAAAATAAATAAAATTTATGAATCATGCAGATAGGCAATATGAGAAGGATAATCTTTTTTTAGTTCATCAACAAATACAGATTTTTTTTGTTTAGATACCATTAAATAAACTTTTATTCTACATCTAGTAAGTGCGACATAAAAAAGACGTCTTTCCTCAGCATATGGATATAATTCCGCATCTGTCAAAAAGGAGAAAAAGGAAGAGACCTCTGAGGGAAATCCATATAATCCAGAATCAGTATTTATCAAAATAACAACGTCTGCCTCCAATCCCTTAGAAGCATGAACTGTTAAAAATGATATAGATATATTTCTTTTCTTATAATAAATATCTTTAGAACGAAAAAAAAACTCATCATTTTCCTTTATGAAATCTAAATCGTGCTTATATCTTCCTAATAACATAATTTTTACACAAGATCCATATTGTACAATAATTTCATCAATACATTGCTTTAAAGCTCTTCTCTTATTTTTATATTCAAACAAAATAATTGGTTTAGATTCATGTTTTTCAGATAGTAATCGTTTTGAAATTTGTTCTTTATTTTTCATAACAAAAGAGCCTGCCACACCAATTAACTCCTGACTATTTCGATATGTTTTCGTAATATAATATTGTTCTACATTCTTCATATATTCTGTAAATTTTACAAAATAAGAAACATCACTACCAGCAAAAGAAAAAATAGATTGAAAATCATCTCCAACAACCATTGTATTACAATCAAATTTGGTAATATATTTGTAAAATAATAAAAAACGATTAAAAGATATATCCTGATATTCATCAACAATAACATAAGAAAAACCCGATTTCTGTTTGTCTATAAAAAAAGTTCCTTTGGTAATCATATCTTCAAAATCTATCAAATGATTTTTATCTAAGTAATCACAATAATCATCATATATTTCCTCTAATAAGTTTATTTTTAAAAGTTCTCTATTATTAGATTGATACTGCTTCCTCCATTCTCCCCACTTTTCCTTGCTATATTGTTTTTGTTTGATCAGTAAAAGAGCATTTTCTAAAAGGGGAATCATCTTTTTATAATAATCTTCTACCCTATTTTTTTTATAAATATAACGTTTATAGAAATCAAAAGATACAAAATAAAGAAAATATGCAGGGCCCTCTATATAATCTACTAGTAGAGAAAGGTACAATCTTCTTTTTTGAGCATTTTTCCATATATCTTCTAAATGCTTTATAATAAATTCGCTTACAGAGACAACCGAATATTTCTCTTTATTGCTATAAAGAGAAAGTGAAAATCTATGGAAAGTCATAATATGTAAATGTGCATGTATCATAGAGGTACATTTACACTGTAAATCTTTTACAGTCTCATTTGTATAACTCAAAACCAAAATGGACTGAGGATCTACTTTTTTAATTTCTATTAAATATTTAATACGGGCTACAATTGTTGTCGATTTCCCTGTTCCTGCTCCTGCATATACCATAATATGTTTAGCATTCGAAGTTACAATACGAATCTGATTAGAATCTAATTCAATATGTTTTCCTAAAATATATTTAAAAGACTTCAAGAATATTCCTCCTCATCTTTTATATAATATATCTATTCGTTATTTCCTTTTAAAACAAAAAAGCATATCATATGCTTTTTCCACCAAAATAATCAATTTGAACACTTTTTCGAACCCTCTTCATAACCTCTTTCGCTTTTCTTCTAGCGGCCAATGTTCCTGCCTTTAAAATTTCATCTACTATTTCAGGATTCTCTTCATAATATTTGCGTTTTTCTCTAAATGGTTTTAAAAATTCTTCCATAACGGCAATTAATTCTCTTTTACAAGCAACACAGCCCCTTTTTCCTTGCTTACACTCTTCACACACCGTTTCAATATTTTTATTTTCTAATAATTTATGATAATAATAAACCATACATTTATCAGGATCAGCTGGATCATCTTTTCTAATTTTGCTTGTATCTGTTAAAGCTGCCATAACTTTTTTTGTAACAGTCTCTGTATCATCACTTAAGAAAATCGCATTTCCAAGACTTTTGCCCATTTTTTCGTTACCATCTAACCCTTTAATTCTAGCATGAGAAGATAAAACCGCCTTGGGTTCTTTTAAAGTATCACCATAAATATGGTTAAATTTCCGAACAATTTCTCTTGCTTGCTCTAGATGGGGCACCTGATCTTCTCCCACAGGACAAACCTCACAGTCAAAAGCTGTTAAATCAGCTGCTTGACTTACAGGATACCCCAAAAATCCATAGGTAATACTTTCCCCACTATCACCAAATAAATTTTTCTTATGTGATACTTCTGCTTTTGTGGTAGGATTTCTGTATAATCTTGCTACAGTAACCATATTAGAATATAAAACTGTTAATTCTGCGATCTCGGGAATCATGGATTGAATAAATATATGTGATTGTTTTGGATCTATTCCAGATGATAAATAATCAATAGCAAGTTTCCTCACATTACGTCTTACCTTTGCTGGATTTTGAAAGTTATCTGTTAGAGCTTGAATATCTGCAATAATAATATATGTATCATATTCATACTGCATTTTTACTCGTTGTTTCACAGAACCAAAATAATGTCCAATATGTAAAGGTCCTGTTGGGCGATCTCCCGTTAATATTACTTTTCTTCCCATAAAATATCACCTCTAATGTTTTTTTTGATTGGAAATAGTATACAAATAAAGTGCACCCAAAAACTCCTTAGATAGTAATAAAGCAAGACCACATAATTCTTTATTTATCTTTTTATTCATCAAACCACATTCCATTTTTTTATAAATATATTTAATAGTATTTTGCTTATTCAGTAAGGTCTTTATATTTTTGGCACGTACAAGTGACTCAATATCTACATCAGGATCTAACTCTACCTTATCCAATTTTTCCAACAATCTTTTATTATATACTCTAATATCATAAATCTTTTCTGCATTAAAGTCAAATAAAGAGCCTAAATATTCTATTGTTTTTTGTAATAATTGTATATTTCCTTTTGTGGAAGGTTTTTTAAAAATTTTATTAAACGCTGATATAGACAATAAATGTTCCATAATACTCTTATTTTTATTACTATGAAAAATATGATGAATATTCATTAAAAATTGTTTTTGATATCGTTCATAATTTGATTTTATATTTCCTTTTTTAAATGTATACAATTCGCCATCTAAGGCATGATACGATTTCATTGTATCGTTATATCCAAAATGAAAAGCACGTCTAGCTTCTTTAGAATCAAAAACTAGAAAAGAATTAATTTTATTTTTAGGAGAAATAATACGAATATCTGCATGATTTTCTTTTACTTTTTGTTTGAGTCCAACTGCCTTTAAGTCAACAGCAATAATCTCTTCTGCACCCATTTCTAATGCTAAATTAATCGGAAGATTATCATATACGCCACCATCTATAAATGTAGAAGCTTCTATTTCCTTTTTCTTAAAAACAGGATAACATGTTGCAGAAGCCATTAGATAATCTTTAAGCTTACCTTTTGGAATATCCTTTTTTGTTAAAGATTCTGCTTTTAATTTTGTCAAATTGAAGGTAACAAGACCATAATCTATTTTTGATTTTCGAAATTTTTTTTCATGTAATGTTTTTGCCACTAATTCTTCTAAACGATCAACATTCATTCCTCCTTCGAAAACAATCCCTTTTGTATACATTTTGGCGATTTCCTTTTTACCTTCAAATGTATCAATATTATGTTCAATATTTTTATTATAAATCTGACTAAAATCTATATTTTTCCAAAGCAACAAAGCTTTTAAGTAATCCTTTTGAACCACATAGGCTCCATTTAAAGCTCCTACAGAAGTTCCTGTTACAATATCAATAGAAACGTGAAGACGTCTTAAGGCTTTCCAAACCCCAATTTGATAGGCTCCTTTGCCTCCTCCACCTGAAAGTACAAGTGCTCTTTTCATAAATTCCTCCTTGTTTTAGCCTATTATACCACTTTATAAATCAATTGCCAAAATATTTAACACCCACAAAGTATAGACAAATGAACCAAAAATATGTAAAATAATATAAGAAGTAAGGAGTATATATGTATCAGATTTTAATCTTTTTTTGTCTTTTTATAATTGTTTCTTTTATAGGATGGATTGTAGAAATCATTTCCATCTTTTTAGAAACAAAAAAAATTATAAATCGTGGCTTTTTAATAGGACCATATTGCCCTATTTATGGATTATCCACTATCCTTATGGTATTTCTCTTAGATTATTATAAAAATAATCTTTTTGTGTTATTAATCATGTCTATTATTATCTGTACTATTTCTGAATATCTAGTCAGTTATTTCATGGAAAAAGCCTTTAAAGCAAGATGGTGGGATTATTCACATATGCCTTTTAATATAAATGGAAGAATTTGTCTATCTAATTGTATTTTATTTGGACTTGGAGCTGTTTTATTACTGAAATGGATTGTACCATTTCTTATGTTTCAATTATATAACTTTCCTATCATACCATTCTATTATCTAACATTTATCTTACTTATTTTATTTATTACAGATACTATCTTATCTTTTCATATCATTTATAAATTTAAAAATACAGTTGAATGTGTAAAAAAAGATTACACAGGAGAGTTTAACGACAAAGTCCAAAAAATTGTATTAGATAAAATGATACCTTTCCAAAGACTTATAAAAGCTTTCCCCCATCGAATTATTTTAGGAATTAAAACATTTAGAATTAAATAACCTAAATTTAATATAGAAATTAAAACTATACAATTTCTTGTACAGTTCTTTAAACTAATGTATTACTTTCTTTGACTCAAAAATTCTTTTAAATTTTTACCATTTTATTTCCTTTTTAACATTTTAACCATTACTTCAGGAAAACATTTTTTTTGGAAATCAGGACATGAAAAACACTCAGAAAAATTGGGAGCTTCTTCTCTTTGTATAATATTAAATCCACTATTTTTAAATACATCAGGATTTTTTGCAACTAAATAAAATTTACTATCTCCATATTCATTTTCTATTCTATCAATAACAGTATTAACTAAAGCTGTACATACTCCCTGTTTTTCTCTTTCTTTAATTACTGCAACTTCATCTAGAATAAAATCATTATTCTCCTTACAAACAGTTATAGCTCCAACAAATTGATTATCTATTTCTGCAATATAAGAAAATATAGGGAGATGTGGATATTGTTTATCATCATTAAACTCAATTCCTCTTGAAATATAAAAATCCACTAACTCATTGTGCCGATAAAATTCTTTTATTATCATAATTCAAATCTCCCTCTCTTATTTCACATACAAAAAATATTTAAGATTTTTATTAAAAGGTATTTCTGTATGATAGGCAACCACTTTAAGTCCCATCTTATCACTATAAACCTTTATCTCGCCACCACAAATAAAATAAATATATTCATTTTGATATGTAACTTCACGCATTTCAGTTGTTTCAAATAAATATGTTATTCTCCCCAAATCTTTAATATTTTCCCTAAAGACACGTATTTTGTTATTTTTCTTTTGATAATAATAATTGTAATTACCAACCCTTTTACCATAATCATATCCTTTTTTAGGATTTTTATTTATACTATTCTCCAAAAAAATCATTTTTTCTTTCTGCTGTATCTCCTTTTGATATAACTTTTCCCCATCATAGTACCAAATGCCTTTAGAAACATCTCCAACTAAATCCACTTTTCGTTTTTCAATACTTATTTTATATTGTCTATTTTTTACTGGATCAAATATATATACATCATTTTTATAAATACCTTGTATATAAGAGTCATACGAAATATCATATAATGAATGAATTTCCTTTTTCTGATTTTTAGTAATATCTATCCAATAAAATTTTTGAATAGAGTATAAACTTTTATAATCTGCAGTAATGATATATTTTCCTATGTTTGCTACAAAAGTAGGTTCATATACATCTCTATCATACAGATTCATTTTTCGGGTGCGACCATTAAAAAACGTAGAAAAACCTTTATAATTTTGAAAAATCATATAATGATTCTTAGGAATATTTTGAGGATAAATTGTCAAAAATAGATCTATTTTTTTCGTATCCTTTCGATCTATAAAATAAGAATCATCATATTCATCTATTTTAGAAACAAAATCATCTAAGGAACGGTTTTTCCCTTTTAATGATTGATAAAAATACTGTATATTATCCTTTTTACATAAAACATCCATATGAATTTTCCCATTCTTAAAAATGGGATATATACATGTATATGTATCATCTTTATATAATAGTATTTTTCGAATCAATCTAGAATCCTTACGCAAATTTTCATAGATTTCAAAAGAAAAAAGATCTCCTATGATAAATTGATATTGTGATTTTTTATTTTCATCTTGGGTTCTATAAACCTCTTTTACTTGTATTTCATTTTCATTTGTAACTACATCATACTCAATCGTATAGCCCTTACTAAATAAGGTATGTACAATTTGTATAAGTATTCCAAATATAAAAAAAACACATAATATTTGAAATAACTTTTTCATAAGTACTCCTATCTATAAAATACATCCCTTAAATATAGTCCTGCAGCTGGTGCCGTCTTTCCAGCATATATTCTATTTCTCTGTTCCAAAATGGTAATAATATCTTCACTTTTTCGCTTTCCTTCACCAATCTCTATCAAAGTCCCTATCATATTTCGTACCATATATCTCATAAAACCTGTTCCCAAAAAAGCAATTGTAATAAAATTTACATTTTTGATATCCCTTGACAATGTCGCACTAATAATGGTCCTTTCATAAGAATCCTTTTCTTCATCTAATTTCGTAAAAGATCGAAAATCATGTGTTCCTTCTAAATATTTAAGAGCCCTTTCCATTTCCATAACATCTAATTTTTGATTATATTGCAAAACATAATCTGCCTCAATTGGATTATACTCTCCCATGTTAATTTTATATATATATTCCTTACAAGCAACATCAAATCTAGCGTGAAAATCTTTGTCACAAACTACAATATCCTTTACATAGATATCTTTAGGAAGCATACGATTTAAAGCTTTTTTAAGTTTATCTGGTGTAATTTTAACCGCTAAATCAAAATGGGCTTTCTGATTCAAAGCATGAACACCTGCATCAGTCCTACCAGATGCAACTATATCAACTTTTGTATTATCATTTATTGTTTTTAAAATACGTTCTATTTCACCTTGAACAGTTTTCTGCCTCGGCTGCTTTTGATATCCTTTATATTTAGAACCATCATAAGAAAATGTCATTAAATACTTCATATTATTACCTCTCTTATTTATTATTATATCACAATATCTAAAATTCTATTTATACATTCTTATCTTTAGGAATAGCTCTATAAATATCTTTTATTAAATCATTTATATCACAGTGATACCCTATTTTTGTATTCACGTTTTGATTTACAATATTAGAAAAATGAATCATTTTCGGGGTTTTTAAATGGCATGAACAAAGAAGCTTTTCTTTTTTTAATACAGAAATTTTATCGCCATGTTCTATTATTTTCCCTTGATTAATTATATATATATAATCGGATATACGTAGTGCTAATTCTGCATCCTTTGTGCCCACTAGAATGGTTTTATGTTTTATATTTTTCAGAAAAAATAATTGTTTTTCTAATGCTTTAATTTCACAAGTATGTAAATCTTGCATAGGTTCATCCAATATTATATATGTAGGATCATATACAAGAATCGATGCAAGTGCAATCCTTTTTCTCTCACTATTACTAAGTTCACTAATTTTTTTTGTAAAATATGTTTGATTTAAATTTACTAAAGAAAGTGTGTCTATAATTTGTTTCATCATATCTTGTTGATAAGAATGCATATGTAAATAAAACAGTAACTGTTCCCCCACTGTTTTTTTTACAAACAAAGATTCATAATGAAAAGGCAAATACCCTATCTTATTTTTTACAGTTGATAATCCTTCTTTATTACAAATATCTATATTTTCTATATAGATACTTCCATTAGTAGGGCATCCAGATTGAAATAATGTAAGAAATGTACTCTTACCACTTCCACTTGAACCTAATAATGTTGTAATCATTGATGAAGATATTTTCATATTTACATCAAATAATATTGGGTTTTGATTTTTTTTATAAGAAAGATGTTCTACTTTAATTTCCATAAAATTTGAATCATCTCCTCTATATTAAAAATTGGCTCTTTTACTAAATTATAATAGGAAAGTTTATGTGATAAATCCAAAATAAATGGTAAATCATACCCTATATTATGAAAATATTTTTCATCAGAAATGAGGGTTTGATGATTTCCTATTTTTAAAAGATTCCCTCTATCAAATAATAAATATTGCGTACCTAGTAAAATATCTTCCACATCATTAGTATAATATAAAATTATTTTATTGCCTGTTTTCATCCATTTTTTTAAAAATTCTATACATTTTTCCTTATCATTAGAATCCATTCTCGTAAAACAATCATCCAAAATTAAAAAATCAGGATCTTTTAGAATCACTCGAATAAAAGAAAGAAGGGCTTTTTGACTATTAGATAAAAAGAGAACATTTTTATGAAGATAATGATTCAGGTTAAAAAAGGAAAGTATTTCTAGTAATGATTTCTTTTTAAAAGCAATAGAATCCTTTTTTAAATACTCTAAAACACTATTTTTTGTAAAAACAAATTTAGAGGGTATTATACCAATATTCTTTTGGTAATTCTGAAAATCAATCTCATTTATTATAATTTTACCCTCATAGGAAATAGAGCGATCAAATATTGAAATCACACTTTTTTCTTCATGCATAGGGGTTCCTAAGATCACATAAAATTCTCCTGATATAAGATTTATATTAATATGATTTAATTGATTTAAAATTGTCACATCTTTTATCTGAATCTGTTTCATACGACCACCATAGTTTTTTATTATAGTATAAATTTATAAAATAAGCAATCACAAGTTTTGAAAATATAATAAATAATAACTTCATGAAATAAAAAAGTAAATCTTTTTATTTAGATTTACTTTTAATATGTTATTTCTTTTCAAAATATTCTTTAGAAACTCCACATATTGGACATTTAAAATGCTCTGGTAATTCATCCCCATAGTATATATATCCACATGCCATACATATAAAGGCTGTCTTCCCATTTTCAGTTTTTACTTTTAACACTTTATCTTTATGTTCTTGATAATAGCTATAGCTCATAGCTTCTTCCTCTTTATAAACATCAGCCTCTATTAATTTACCTATAAATAATGTATGAGTTTCATTTTCAATAGAATCTACTGTTTCACATATCATATATCCTAAAGAATTATCTATCACTTTAAGATTCTCTATCTCATTTGTTTTAATATTTTCAAACTTATTGATATCTCGCATAGACTTAAGTCCAAAGGTCTTAATAATGTCGGAATTTGCTTTTATTCCAAGAACTGATAAAGAAAAAGTCTTATTTCGATGCATTAACTCATTCGTATAATTCTTCTTCATAACAGCTACCGATATTAAGGGTTGATCTCCACCGCTTATTTGAGAGACTGCATCCACAATGCATCCACCACCATCTGTCGTTAAAACATATACCCCTTGTGTAATTTTTCTAGTTATTTTCTTATTTTTCATGATTCACCATTAACTTCTTGCAGCCCCATCTACAGATAGGATATTTCCTGTTATGTAGTTAGCCATATCACTTGCTAGAAAAAGAAAAGCATTGGCAATATCTCTTGGCTCAGCTATTCTTCCTAATGGAATAGACTGAATAATTGGGTCAATTTGTTCTTTTGGTAGAGAAGAGATCATATCTGTTTTTGTTACCCCTGGTGCGACAGCATTTACTCGAATATTAAATGGTGCTAATTCTCTAGCGAGTGATTTCGTAAGTCCATTAACGGCAAATTTACTTGCAGGATATCCTACACCTGATGGTTGTCCATAAATGCTTACCATTGAACTGGTATTCAGTATGACTCCACCTTTATTTTCTTTCATGAAAGGAACAACTGCCTTAGTCATATTAAATATAGCATTTACATTTAAATCCATTATTTTAGAAAAATCTGTAGAAGTTGTATCTTCTATTTTTTTATTAGCTGAAATACCAGCATTATTAATTAAAATATCTATATGCCCATACTTGACAACTATTTCTTTTATTATTTGACCTACTTCTTCATAATTATTTAAATTAGGATAATAACCATTTACATTTATTCCTTCACTTTTTAATTGGGCAATCGCCTTTGATACAGTTTCCTCCTTTGAACCAAATAAAATTACTTCAGCCTTATTTTCTTTAAATAAACGAACTATTTCTAATCCGATTCCCCTTGTTCCTCCTGTAATGATAGCAACGCTTCCTTCTAACATATTGATTCCTCCTTTTTCTGAAACCTATTCTTTTTTTATTATATCACTTTATTCATTATAAAAAAATCATTTCATTTTTAATCTTTTATTCTTCTATGTGCTACTGTATACTCTATTAAGTGAAATACTAAGATTAAGTACTTTTAACTAAAATAAATATTTTCTAAATAACAATTAAAATATTTCATTTTTGCATTTTTTTCTTTGTATATAATAAGTAACACTCATCGAAATTTTTATAGGGATTATTTTAACAATAAAATATAATATTTTCGCCGAATTTCCTGGTATAATAAGAAGTTTTCTTTGAAACATTTTCCTTATAGCATAATCAGTTACAAAAGAGCTGTTTAAAGGTTTCACTGAAAAATCTATCTTTGCCACATGATTGAAATTAGTATCGACAGGACCTGGACATAACACCCCAACATATACATTTTTATCTTCTATTCTTAATTCCTTATATAAAGCTTCTGTAAGTCTTAATACATATGCTTTTGTTGCATAATAACTGGCCATCAATGGTCCTGGAAGAAAAGAGGCGGAAGATGCCACATTTAGGATATATCCTTTATTTTTTTCTTTAAATTCTTGGTAAAATAATTTTGTTAATATATGAACTGCCTTTATATTTAAATCAATCATATCGAGTTCACTTTTTAAATTTGTATTCTCAAATTTACCGAAAACGCCAAATCCAGCGTTATTGATTAAAATATCTATATTTTCATTTTGTATTTGCTCATAAAGTTTTACACAATTATTAGGTAATGATAAATCTAATATAATGATTTTACTCCGAGTAGTGAGATTGTGTTTTAAATTTTCTAATTTCTTTTGATTACGTGCAACTAAAATAAGTTCATCTCCACGCTTTGCAAATGCATAAGCAAAAGACATGCCTATTCCACTACTTGCACCAGTTATAAGTACTTTCATTATTTATCACCAAATTTATTATATAACAATATCATATTGAAACCAAGAAAAAAAAGACCCTTCCTGGTCTTAAGCATGATTATCAAAGATACCACCTGTTGGATCATAATTAGGGTCACCAGCACAAGATGCATCATTGATAAGAGATATCAATATATTTACAATAGCTGGTACTAAAAATACGAGAGCTGCTGCAATCAAACGTTTAAAAAATCTTGTCCCTGCTTTTTTAAAAGCTCCTTCCTCACTTGCACCAACGGCTCCCATTAAATCTACCATTCCAAGTACAAGTACTAAGAAAATAACTCCTATTCTTATATAATTGACCATTTTATTTAAAAATCTACCTAAGCCTGTATTTACATTAATAATTTCACAAGTTGATCTTTTTAAAGCTGCACTTGTACTTGGATCTACTGATGATGATGGCATATAATCAATTAAAGGATTTTTCTCTGTACCATTATCTTTTTTAGCATCATCATAATCATAGGAACCATTTTCTTCATTTGATGGTTTCGTAGATTGAATAGTCATAAGTTGCTGACCCGTTGTACCTTGTGCTGATATGTTTTTTTTGATATACAAAAGTGAACATTTCTTATCTTTTCTTTTTGTCCAATATTTTTCTACATCAGATTGTCTTACTTGGTAAGAATGAATACCAATCTTTATAGTTCCATCTGATAAAGCAGTTCCCTTTTTATTAGGATCATCCTTATATGAAATAGAAAATTTCTTAACATTTCCTTCCTTATAAAATATGATATGAATATTACCTATTTGATCAAATAAAACGGGTTGATCTCTTTCACACATAATTTCTTTACCTTGTACACTTGCTCCTGCTTTTTTCGCTGCATCAGTTAAACTAGGTGTTGCACTTACTGTATAAACAGAAGTTCCTTCTTGTTCTGCCATGGATCCTTTTATAGCAGCATACATACCCAATTGTGGCACCATTCCACCACCTGTTTGATAAGCAAGATTGATATCTGGGCAACTATACGTTTTTGAACTTGCATTATAAGCCGCTTTATAATAACTTCCATTCTTATTAAAGTCGCCTGATACATACCAGTATGCATTAGGATTCGCTGCAACTGGGGTGGCTGATGTAACAGATGTTTCTATAAGTCCATCCTCATAAATAGATATAGATAAAGGTATTTTAGCTTGATCGCCAAGTTCTTTTATAATTACATCACCACCATTTGCCCCCTTATAGGTGCAGGTAGCCATTTTTTGATTAGTTACTTTTTCTTTTGCTTTTGCAGTTGCCTCATATACATAAATTCCTTCACGATTTCCCACTTTCCCATTATAAAGGCCTAATTGTGTCATAACAGAGTCTTCCTGATAAACAAGGGAAATTGTAGGGCAACTATATTTTTTCGTTTTTGAATTATAAGAAGCCTTATAATAACTTCCATTCTTATTAAAATCACCTGATACATTCCATAAAGCAGAAGAACTATCTGTTACTTTAGATCCAGAAGCAACAGATGGCTTTACTGTACCATCATCATAAATAGTTATTGTTAAAGGCACCCTTTTATTGTTCATTGCTTTTACAAGTACATCTTTTCCATCCTTACCTTTATAAGCACATGTAATAGTACGTTTATCCGCAAATGCTAAACTTGGATATAAAAGAAAACAAACAAAAGCGAAAAAAATAAAGAGGAAATTTTTCCTTATATAGTTCATCATATTTTCACCTCTATAGTATTATTATACCATAAAATGATTCAAAAAAAGAAGACTATTTTGCGTCTCCTTCTACTAATTCTAAAATAACCATTAAAGCGTCATCGCCTCTACGTTCTGTCAATTTCAAAATTCTTGTATACCCGGAACTTAAACACTTTTAAGAATCAAAAATCTAGGAAGCCATTGAAAAATGG
>CANPPW010000030.1 GCA_947576095.1 uncultured Mycoplasmatota bacterium
TATATATCATTTACATATATGGCATTTTTATTTTACCTTGAACTATACTACTATTCATTTTCAACAATACTATAATTACCTCTTATTCTAATATCAATATATACCTCTTTTATTCCTTTATATCTTCCTATTATAGTCCTATTCTATATATCATTCTAATATATAAATAATATCCTATAATGTGTATATTATATGAGAGTAATAATTACTAATACTTTTTACTTAACCCCTTTTAAAATATACTATTTTCTTCCATTCTTCTTCGGCGAATACTATAACTTTCCTGTACTTTATTATTTTTATCTCTTAAATCGTAATTATCTTGTATCTTAATTACCTGTGCTTCTTTCATAAACTTATCAACCATTTTTTTATCTTTCTCTTTCGTTATATTCCAATAAAAACTCTCTATATCGTTATACTTATCTTCTAACGCTAATCTTTTTTCATTACCAATACTCCTTGCATATCTTAATGCTGTTTTACTATTCATATAAGCATTATATAAATCTTTCAAACTATAACCTTTTGGAATAACTATCTCATCACTACTATTATAATTACAAAATAGTATTTCTTCTGCTTGGTTAATAAAATATTCTGCTTTCTTAATATTGGTATTCTTCTTATATGTTTTCTTATCATTTAACTTAGTAATATCAAAATTATTACCTCCTTTACCACCATACCAATTTTTATCTATGTATTTCTTTATTTCTTCTCTAAAAGCATAAGAGGGTTTAGATACTAATAAAATATGTATATGCCAATCTATATCTAAACATTTATTCCTATATGGTAATAATACCTCTTTTACTTTCTTAGGGCGACCAACCTTTCCACTATGTCCATAATGTATATAAGTTTTATTTCCCTCTGTATTACTAATACATACCATTGCTGTCGCTGACCAATTCTTTTTCTTACATATATATCTAATTTTTTCTACTAACCTTTTTGCATATCTTCTTGCCTCATCTTTATCTTTAAACTTAATATCAATATCAAAACTAGACATACCTAATTTACTCTTAGCCATTATACTACCTCTTTCATAGTATCTAGTATTAAGTTTAACTTTTTAATATCTATTGGCATTTTTCTATTGTAAAGAAACATATTATCTTCATCAAAGTATAATACTAATATCTTTTTACCATTTAATTTTATTATAAATCTATGTGGTTCTATAAAACTTACATTTACTTTATCTACATTTAATATTCTTCCTTGTGTATATTCATATTTTGCACTATGAAAATCACAAGCAATTCTAATCTTTCTCTCAAACTTTTCATTTCTTTTTAATTCTACATAACTTTTTATCATATTTTCCTCCAATTTTACGGCAAACTAAAACACGGAAGAAACATTCGTTTTTCCGTGCTTTTATATAGGTTTACCCCAATTATTTGGAGTTTATCCACATCTGGCAGGGGATGAGAGAATCGAACTCCCAACAGTGGTTTTGGAGACCATTATTATACCATTTAACTAATCCCCTAGGTATAGAACAGCTAAATTATAACATAATATAAATTGTTTATCAACAACTTTTACAAAAAAAAGCATATTATTATTATAGGTGATATTATGGCAATCGTACAATATTCGGCCAAAGAAAGAGATTTATTAGCACGATTAATGCGAGCTGAGGCAGTAGGAGAAGGATCTCTTGGTATGTTAATGGTAGGCAATGTTGGCGTCAATAGAGTTTTAGCTAATTGTTTAACTTTTAAAAATATTAAAACAGTAACACAAATGGTATATCAAGATCCTGGTGGCTTCTCTGGTACAGAAAGTCCTTTGTTTTTTTCATCTCCAACCGCAAAAGAACAGGAACTAGCTGATCGGGTATTGCGTGGAGAATACTATTATCCAGCAACCAATGCCCTTTGGTTTTATGCACCAAAATCAGGATCTCCTTGTCTTGCATATTGGTGGGATCAAAGAAATACAGGACGTTACAAAAACCATTGTTTTTATGAGCCTTTTGCTGGAGTATGTGAACAAATACATTAAAAAAAAATATTTTTAGAACATAAAAGAGAAATTTTGAGTTTCTCTTTTTTATATTATTTGAAAAGAAAAAGAACTATCAATTCACTGTATAGCTCTTTTTTGATAACTTATTTATGGAATAATAAGTACTTGACCAATTGATAAGTTATTAGATGATAAATTATTTCTTCTTCGAATAGCGTCTACTGTTGTATTATACTGCCTTGCTATATTATATAAATTATCTCCTGCTTTCACAATATAGCGAGTTTCTGTATTGGTATTACCTAAAGGAATCTTAAGCGTTTGACCAATACTTAAAGATGTAGAATTTAAATTATTTAACTTCATAATCGCATCAACTGTTGTATTATACTGCCTTGCTATACTATATAAACTGTCTCCTCTTTGTACTGTATAAGTAATACCTTCAGGTTCTGGCGTTGATGTTGGTGGTTTTACCTCTACCTCAGTTGGTACTTTTAACTTTTGTCCTACACTCAGTAAATTGGTAGTTAAATTATTATAATCCATTAACTCATTGACTGTTGTATTATATTGCCTTGCTATACTATATAAGCTATCTCCTGCTTTAACAGTATATATAATATAATTATCAGTAATTGGTGGATTTACTTCTGCTGGAACTTTTAGTTGCTGACCAATTGATAAACTTGAAGAAGTAAGATTATTTAAACGCATAAGTTCTTCTACTGTTGTATTATACTGCCTTGCTATACTATATAAACTGTCTCCCTTTTTTACAATATAAAATCCTGTTCCTTCTGGCTCATTATTTTCTGTTGGTATTTTTAGTTTTTGTCCTATTTTCAATGTATTGGAAGTTAAATTATTTAATTTTTTTAATTCATCAACTGTTGTATTAAATTTTTTGGCAATACTCCATAAACTATCCCCTGCTTGCACCACATAAGTATCACTAGGTGATGACTCCCCTATATATTCGAGTACTGCTCTTACAACTGCATCTACATATGCTGGATAGTTATTTTTCAATTGGGATACATCATCTTTCGTACTATCTAAAAAACCATATTCAATAATAAGTGGTTGTGTTTTTCCCGTATTACGATGAATAAAGTAATAATCTTTTGAAGAATCAGAAGGTAGTCTTCTTTGATAAACATTACGTATATTTTGACCCGCTCTTTGTAGTTCCGTCGCAATAAGAGTGGCTAGATCCGAATTATTACGTAGTGCATAAATTACTTCAGCACCATCCCCGCCACCTGCATTTATGTGATTTGATAAAACAATTACATTCGAATTATTCCCATATGCATTCAAAATACGATTGACTCTTTCTGTTGGATCTACAGTTTCATCTGTATTCCGAACAAGCGTAACGGGGATACCTAAATCCTGAAATCTCTGATACATCAATAGTGCAATGTCTAATGTCAAATTTTTTTCAACAATCCCATTTCCACTAGCACCTGGATCATTTCCACCGTGTCGGGGTATCGGAAAAGTCCAAATTTATTATCTTTCTAAAATTCAAAATTCCATTCTATTTCAATATCTCTTGTTTTATTTACTTTATCATATTCTCCAATATATACTTTATCAATAAACTCATCTAATACAATTTTATTAAGTTCATTTATATGCTTATATTTCTTTAATATGTCATCAGCATTTTTCTTTTCTTTCTTTTCTACTTTTAACTCATCAATTTGTTTATCTATTATTTCAATTCTTTTCATCATATTTTCTATTTCATTGAAATAATCTTTAGACATCATCTGAAACATATCTTCAGAAATAACTCCTTTAACTTTTTCCTCAAAAAGATTTCTATAATAAGTTTTATTATTACTTATTTTTTTATTTAAATCTTCTTTTTCTTTTATTAGTGCTTTTATTGAATCATTATTATTTGTATCTTGTTCTTGTCTGTTTTCATAGAGTTCTTTTAAATTATTCTTATCATAGTAATTATCTAATAAATCATTAATAGCATTTAATAATATTTCTTCTAAACTATCCATTCTAATTGCTTTATTGTTAGGACATATATGAAACTTTTTATTACCCTTACATTGTAGATATGCTCGTTTACCAGTTTTTTCACTTTTAACACTATATACATTTCTCATAAATGCTTTATCACAACAACTACAATATACTTTTCTAGTAAAATAGTTTATTTGTCCTGTTTTAGTAACTTTGTAATGTGTTCCTAATATTGATTGAACTTTGTTCCATGTTTCCATATCTATAATTGGTTCATGTGCATTTTCTATTCTAATCCAATCCTTTTCAGGTACTTTCATGGGTTTATGATTTTTATAACTTACATAAGTTGATTTACCCTGTACTAAATTACCAATATAAACTTCATTTCTTAATATTTGAGCAATTGTATCAGGATTCCATCTAACTGTCTTTAAATCACAATTACAACATACAAATTTACTACCTTTTTGCTTTTTATAAACAGATCTAGGTGGAATATTATTATTGTTTAGATATTCACATATTCTATGATAACCATATCCATCTGCATACATTTTAAATATTTTTTTAACAATTTCAGCAGCTACTGGATCAACAACTAACTTATGTCCATCTTCATCTCTATCATAACCATATGAGGCAAAACTACCCATAAATAAACCATCTTCTCTTTTATTCTTTAAAGACTTTCTAATATTTTGAGATAAGTCATCTAAATACCACTCATTTATAAGTCCATTTATTTGTCTTGATTTCTTGTTAGATTCAATACTTGTATCAGCATTATCAATAATACTTACAAATCTAACTCCCCATTCAATAAATTTATTATGTAAATATCTTTCAATAACTTCCATATCTCTTGAAAATCTTGATTGTGATTTACATAAGACTAAATTAATCTTACCATTTTTACAATCATTTATAAGTCTTTCAAAATCTGGTCTATAAGTTCCTGCTCCAGAAAAATCATCATCAGAATATATATCTACAACATCCCAACCATTTTGATTAGCATATTTTAAACACATACTTCTTTGATTTATTATACTATCACTATCATCAGTTTTATTTAATTTATCTCTATCTTCATCAGATAATCTACAATATACACCTACCTTTTCTATCATAGCCATTCCTCCAATACATTGGAACAACTACGAATAATTTTAAATACAAGTATATTATATATCATTATTAAGAATTATTTAATCCTAATTTTTGATTTTCTAGCTTTATAATGATATTTAACAATTTTCTATTAAATAATTCTTTTAATTCTTCATTAGTTTTATTTTCATTGTTCTTAAATTTATATTTTACATTATATACTACCTCCATTTTCTATTTACCCCCTTTTCTTTAATTATAAATTAAATACTCCTTTCATAGACATCTTCTCCTTTCATTTTATAATTTATCTATTGTATTTTGTATTTCATCTAATTGTTTATCAAATTCTATAGATTCTTGTTCGGTCATTGAATCTGATTTGCACACTTCAGGATGTTCCATCCAATAAGGTACAATTCCCTCTCGTTTAAATTTATTTATTTTTTTATTTTCATTTTTATATTTATTATTTATATTATGGTCGCAAGTTTCTGCTACCATATCATCACAATTTTTTGCTACTTGGTTTGCAACTTTTGTTGGTATCTTTTCATTATTAAGATATATTCTACGATTATTATTTTCATATTTTACTATGATATATTTTAATCGTTTTATTTTAGACAATGAATCACTAATTGTTCTTTTTGATACTTTTACATAGTTTGCTAAATATTCATTACTCGCATAACAATATCCATTTTTTAAGGTAAGTGAAATGATAAGACCTAAAACACTACAATCTGTTTTAGATAAATTCCTATCATTAAATAATATTCTTGGAGTCATGATAAATTCACAATCTAATATAATAATAGTTCTCCTATCTAATAAATATGGGCTTTTCCATTCCCAATTTTGAGCAATAATATCCTAAGGGGATTTTTTATATCTTCCCCTAAAGATATTATTTTGATTTATTCTATATATCTTATAGAAAAGGTACTAACATAAATCTCCGAACATTTACTGTACCTGTATTTACTAGTGATTCTATCATTCTAGTAAATGTGATATTCGTATAATCCTGTATCGTATTCTTTATAAACTAGATATTTGTTTTTTTCTAATATTTTTAGATTATTTCTAAATCCGATATTGGTTATACTTTTTAGCTCCCTTTGTATTCTTCCAATACTTATATGTGAGATAGTTCTTTCAAATCCCTCTGCGAATAGATAAGCATATATTTCTTTTGCTTCGGGTTTGATGTTTTTATCTCTCCATATCTTATGGTTTGAAATGTCTAGGTGCTTTACCCTCATTCATCTCTGTTCCTCCTTTCTTATTGATGAGATTTACATCATTTTCATATTGAGTATATCATCACATATTGAGTTTGTCAACACCATAATTACAAAAAAAGTATTGATTTTTACAACACTATATGTTATACTTATTTCAGTTGAGGTGGTATTAGATGAAAAAACAGACTACTGAATTAGGTAAATTAGTAAGTGAAACAAGAGAAAAACTAGGTATTTCACAAAGAGAACTTGCCAGAAGATCAAATATGGATTGTGCTGAAGTATCTCGTATAGAGGCTGGTAAAAGATTAAAACCAAACATCCTATACTTAAAAGGAATTGCTGAAACACTTAATTTAAGTATGGTAGATTTAATGAAACTTGCTGGTTATAATGATATAGATATAAATTGGGGTAAAGATTTATCAGTTAAAAGATCAACTGCTGACTATCAACGACAAATAGAAAGTTATGAAAAATTTTATTTCGATGCACTTGATCATTTTGAAGAAAATAGAAAAGTTGATTTTGCTGTTAAAGGATGTATTGCTGATTTAATTGATAAATTAGAATTATCGAAGATAGAAAAGAAAGAGATACCTAATGAGGAAATATTAGAAAGATTAAAGGAAATAATTCCTATGATAAGACCAAATTTAGAAAAATTTGATAAGTCAAAATATCCATCATTTGATAGTGCATTATTTCCGAAAAGAAAATAATCTTAGTACATAATCTGTATTAAGGTTATTTTTATACAAAGAATACGTGGCACGTTCTGACCTGTAAGGTTGGAAGTGGCGATAGTATTCTTTCTTTTTTATAAAACATAAGTTGCAATAAAAAAGGCGACATTACTACTTACGATTAGTATGTAGTTTTGTCGCTTATTTGGGTTTCAAAAGGGAAATTCCCTTTGCCCACTGTTATTGGCTATGCCAATAGCGTAGTGGGTTACTATCTTGTCTTAAAGATAGTTTATCTTGTGAATCCTTGTGTTTCTTGAATACTTGCCTCATTAGTCATAGAATAAGTTCCAATTTGTTTACTTAATTCCATTATTGTTTGATTATCTAATCCTATAAATGAGAAGTCTGGAGTTTGTGATTTTGGTAATATATTCTTCATAAAACTTTTCAAATTTTCCAAACCTTGTTGTTTATCTATTTTTATTTGATTATATAAACCATAAGAAATAACACCAGATTGTAACTCTAATAATTGTTTGATTAATTGTGGATGTAATATTTCACGAATATCTTCTATTGTTGGATTATTATATTTTTTATTTCTAATTAATGCACCTTTTATTTGAGTTTGTGTTAATTTAGCTAATTCCTGTAGATAGTTATCTTTTTTCATTCTTAACTTTTGAACCTCATTAGCATCCATTCCTTTTGATTCTAAATAATCAATAAATAAGTAATCTATTGTATATGTTGGTACTTCATGAAATCCATAATAGTTTTCACTAGGAACTTTATTTTGCATATAGAAATCAACACCGTGCATTACTTCATGATTTGCAACTTGATAATCAAATATATTATTCTTTTTAGTTAAATTAATGTATGACTTACCAAAGGTATAATCATTAAATGTTAATCCACTACAATCAGTCATACCTCTTCTTGAAGTTTTTGCTAAATTAATACTTGATTCATCAGTTAATACTTTCTTCGCTTGTTCTAATATTTCTTGATCACCTAAATCAGTATAAAAACCATAAGATGTTTCTAATATATTTTTATAATCTGTATCAAAAGGTGAAATGTAACTTTCATCAAAATCTACATATGGTGTTTCAGCAATATTATTACATACATTTAATAGAAACTGTAAATAGTCATCATCTAAAAAAGCTTCTTCTTTAAAGAATAAATCTTGTTCTAATTGAGCATTTTCTTGTTCTCTTTTTGCGGAAAACTTATTTTGTGTTATCTTATCCATTGCATTATAAAATCCTGTATATCTTAATGTTCCACTGTTATCTAACAATGCTAAATATGATATCAAAGATAATTCTAATCTTTCTTTTTCTTTTGAATCAGTACAATGTTTTATTCTCTCAGTTACATAATCTTTTTTTGAATTAATATCTTTTATGTTCCACACAATATATCACCAACACTTACTTGTTATGCATTAAATAAATTATCTATATATGTTACTCCTGCATAATAATTATTCATAATTTCAGCACATAACTTTATTATTTCATTATTTATATTGTTATTATTTTTATATTCTTCTATTACTTGTGCATATAAAATGTCATAATAGAAAATTATAGAACCGTATTTATCCCAAACTAGCATTTTAACTAATTCATTCAATTTTTCATCTATTTCTTTTTCAATATTGGCAAATACATATTCATTTAAATCTATTTTTTCACCATCAACAACAACTTCATTTCCAAGCATATCTATTAATTTCTTTTGAAGTGGTGCTTGAAATTTTTTAAAATCATCTTTTAGATATTCTTTATATTGTAATGTTTTTTCTACAGTATATTTTGATATTTCTTTTTCATTATCTCCATAGATTTTTTTAATCGTATTTCCAATAACAAAATCTTTTTCTTCTGTTTTATTAAATTCAATTATTTTATCAGAATTAATATCAATTAATGCCCAATATTCAGGCTTAACATTTCCATCTTTACTCCATACATTATCGTTATCATTTACAAGTCCAACAACTATATATAGTTTATTATCTTGTACCCTAAACATAGGATATAATGGAGCATATAAATCTAATCCATATTTTTTCTTTTCATCATTAACTAAGTTTAAATATTTATCAAAATTAAAATTATTCATAAGTAAATTCCTCCCTTATTTTCTTTCTAGAACTATATAAATAATATTTAATATTATTTTCAGTAGTACCTAGTATATTACTTATTTCTTTTATTGAAAGATCATTAATATAGTATAGCTTAAATGATTTTCTTTCTTTTTCTGTCAAACCAATACTATCAATGCTATTAATTATGTCACGATATATTATTTTGTCTAAAAAATCTTCTGAATAGTTACCGTGATATTCATCATTATATTCAACATTTGTTTTTTCTTTAATATAGTTTTTTGCTTTGGTCGACCATATATTGTGTGCAATTTTCCATATCAAATTTTCAATTTTATCAACATTTATATTTCTGTTGAAATATTCAAATATTGCTAAAAAGGTACTATTTGTTAAATCTTCTGCATCTTCTTTATTATTGGTTTTTTTGATAGCCCAATTATAAATTAAATCATAGTATTTATCATATACAGCATCCATATTTATCACCTTTCACTAATAATAGTGTGTATTTTTTTAAATTGGTTAGTATTTTTATTAAAATTATGCTCCAAAGCGAAATAACATATAACCAATTCCAACAGCAATACCCATTACAAAGACTACAATTAAAGAAATTGTCAAAGCATCTACAAATCCTGCTTCTTTCATTTTAACTAAAACTTTTTGTTTTTCCATAGTTCTACTATTTGTATTAACTCTCTCATTATAAGAAATTAATTGTGCTTTTACAGTTTCAAGTTCTTCTTTGCTTTTAATATTTGTAACTCGTTGTTCAAGTGAAATCAATTTAGTATTATTGATTAAATTTTTCATTTCAGTATCAATTTTATTCTTTAAATCTTCTGCGACATCTGATCTATACATATTATTTCACCTACATTCTCATACCTGAAACTTGTTCCAAATCTTGTTGTGCTTTCATATCAAAATAATTTTTTTCATATTCTTGATAATTATAACCTATCATAGTTTGAATTTGTTGAGGAGTTAAATCTTGTTGCATTTCTTTCATCATATCTTGTGATAGCATAGTACTACCAACAGCTTTATCTATAAACATTGAATTACTATGCGAAAAAGTCATATACATATTATAAAACTGTGTTTCCATTTGCATTCTTTTGCTTTCTAATGTTCTCATCAAATCATTATAAATACTGCTATTTGTAGGAACATTATATTGATACCATATTTTATTCATACATTGTTCAAATTGCTTTTGACAAGTTAAACTAAAACTAGCAAGAGATGTATTTTTTCTATATACCTCTAAACTTTGTTCTACATCTTGTTTTCTAATTTCTTCTGGTCTTGCAAATGTTCTTTGGATAGCATCCATAGTGTCATTATTTATTTTAGTGAAAGACCTTATCATATTTTCACTTAAATTATTATTAATTTCTTTTAACTCTGCATTCAATTCAGTAATTATTTTCTGATTTAATACAGCATTACTATTTATTCCATTTCTTTGCAAAACCGATTGTATTTCATGAGATATTTGTCCTGACAAAACATCTATTGTATTATCAGTATTTGAAGCAATAATACCAATTTCATTCCATAGATTTTGATTTATATTTTCTTTAACAATATTAATAAGCATAACTTCTTGATCAACTTTTGATGGAGCATGATCCATACTTGCTAATATTTGTTGTTCTTGTTCCGATAATGGTGCGATATTTCTTGGTGTTAGCCACTCAATTGTTCCATCATCTAATATTCTATAATTTTGATTGTGGTTTTGTTGATTTTGAATTTGTTGTGATTGTTCTGAAGCAAGTTCTTGTTCTGATGATGTAAAACTTGGTGCATATAAAGTTTTATATTCATCTAATTTTTCTTGAAAAGTAGGTTGTTGTTCTTGTTGTACTGGTTTTGGAGTTTCTACTTTTAGTTCTTCTTGATAAATTGATTGTGGTTGTATTGGTGTTTCATTTATAATTTCTTCTTCAGCTTTTTGAGCTTGTTCATAAGATTGTTTAATTTCTTCCTCAACTTTTTCTTCAGCTTGTTTTACTTGTGTTTCAATTTCTTCTGTTGTTTGAGTTATGACAGTTGAAATAAAATCGGTTTGTTCAGTTAAGTAAGTATTTGAATCTACTAGACCATTCAAATTAGATGTAATTATATTGTTTCTTTGAGTTTGAATATATTTTTCCATTGCATCTTTTTCTCTTATTAAAAAGTTTTTAATATCCTCAACCAATTCTGGCGAAGTATACAATGGTGCTTTTCTTAATATAGTTTGGAATAAATGATTATATTGTTCCAACATATTAATTTTACTTTTTTTATATTCTTGCATAGTATAATCAAATTTATTCATAACAACTTTTATTTGTTCTTGTTTTGCTTCTTTTGATACTTGCTTTTTCGCTTGATCTATCATAACTGCTTGAATTGAATCGCTAAATTGGGACAAAACTCTATAATTTTGGGATAAAACGTTTCTACTTGAAGCTTTTAAATCTTCTATTAATGTTTCATCTACAACACTCTCTATCAAGTTGCTATCAATTTGTATTCCGTAATTACTTATCATATCATTAATCCTAGAAATTATATTGTTTCTAGTACTTTGAATTTCTTGATTAATATTTGTTAATGATGTTTCTGAATTAGTTTTTAATTTTGTTTGTAATTCTTCATACAAGTGCTTAACCTCAGTATCAAACATAATATACCTCCCAATAATATATTTAAAAGCTATACCCTCTATATATAATTATACCATTATAATTCACTTTTTTAGCCAACATAATGATAAATTCCATATCGCTTTACACTTCCTTTATAAGATAAATCAAATATCATATACACTAATATAGTGTTTATTTTTTTAAATCGGTTAGTAATTATAATCCTATTTCAAAGTCATCTTCAATTTCTTCATTATTAGCTTTATGATAATCTGGAATATATGCATAATCAAATAATTCATCTTCTTTTGTTGTTCCTCTAGCAATATCAATAATATCTTCTTGCTGAAAATCTCCATATTTATAGTAATCTTTTACTTCTTGAGTTGCTAAATCTTTAGAGTTCTCATTTCCTTTCAATAATATATTCCTAAAGAACATTTTAATCCTATCAAATAAGTACTTAATAAAACTATTTAAGTTTCTATTTTCTTGTTCTAATTCCTCGTTTTTATTCTTTAATGATTTAACTTCTTTTTTAATATTTTGGTTCTCTTTTTCTAAAGATTTATAACTATCAGCATAATTATTAACTTCGTTAAAAACTTGCTTTATTTTGGGCTCTAATTCCTTTATTTTTTTAGATTCATTAATAACCTTATTCATTGTATCAAAAGTATCTTTATCAATAAGAATGTGTTTTTTATCAAATGGAATGTTTTTTGAAGATTCTATTTTTTTATCTAGTTCCTCAAATTCTTTATTAAGCCTATCAGATCTAACATTAATTTTTTGTTCTAATTCTCTGTTTATTCTTTTATATTCTTTAATTTTAATATGTTTTCTATCACTTCCTTTAATACCTCTTTCTAAATCATAACCTTTATCTGTTAGCCTTTTGTGATATTTGTCTTGCAACTCTGATAGGTGTATCTTATCTCTTATATATTTTTTTTTAGAAATAGTGTATCTTTCAGTATTAGTTCTTTTATCATACTTTTTAATCAAAGGAACTACTACACAATGTACATGTGGTGTTTTTTCATCCATATGAACTGTTGCATGTAAAACTTGTTCTTTCTTATAACCTAAATCATTATAAACAAATTCCATACAAGTATCTGCCCATTCTTTTATATCGTCTCTTGCCATATTTTTAAAGAACTCATTAGTTGCTGTAAACATTAATTCATCAGCTATTACATTATTAGATCTATCTAACATTTGCTTAAATGTCTTTTTTCTATCTTCTCTTTCAGTTTTCATTCTTTCTTCATGTTCTTTTTTATAGTCTTTAGTTAAGTTATAAAAACCCTTAACATACTTTTCTGTTAAAGGTACTAATTCAATATTATTATGAGTTAATTCTAATTTTATATCTGGATTTGATTGATAAGCTTTCTTTTCTCTTTTATTGTGTGATCCTATTTGTGCTAAATCATTTATAGTGTATATTGGTTCACTTCTAAATATTGCATAATTTAAATTCATATATCATTTCTCCTTTCTTTATGCACGAAAAAAGATACTTTGTTTCAAGTATCTTATTTATTAAAAATTAATAAAAAATGTAAATTTTTTCACTTTTTTTATAATTTTTTTCACTTTTATTGAATTTTTTTTCATAATATGGTATATTTTTATTGAAGATAGGAATAGTATATTAATGATGAATAACACTTGACAAATATATTCTCATAGTGTATTATATTCATCATTATTAGTCCTTTACTTATAGTCTGGGACTTATAGAGGCTTTAACCGTTGCGCCAGTAAGCAATGGTTTTTTTATACAAAAAAATTAGAAATCTTAACTTAAACACTTTTTAGAAAGTAAAATCTCTCAAATCCTTTGTTTAT
>CANPPW010000031.1 GCA_947576095.1 uncultured Mycoplasmatota bacterium
CCCTTTTTTACTACATATGTTTTTATTCCCATTTCTTTCTTCCTTTTCTTTGGTTTATTATCCTCTAGTATTTTTTTTAGTATACCATTTATATATATATATCAATGATAAAGACAGAAATAGTAATATTGATCAAAACATATCTTTTTATATCACATCTAAACTATTATAAATTAACAAATCGTTTACATTGTCCTTTAAAAATAGATATTATTTCAGTTATTATAAAAATGACACCATAAATAAAATGTGATATTCTTAATAAGAAAAAAGTATGTTTTTCGATAAATCAAACATAATAGTTTCTATAAAAATCAAAAACATATACAGATTTTTAAAATCCGTAGTTTTTATTCTTTAACTAAAAATATATATTTGAATTTTTATATTATTAAAACCCTAACATATAATAAAATTATATGTATAACAATTTATTAATTTTTTATCAATCAAAAAAAGGAACTACTTTTCCTTTTGTATCTCAATATCTAATATCTCTGAAATTGGAATCAATTCATTTTCAAATGTAATTAAATCATTTTCATTATAACCGACAATTCTTTTATTTATTTTCTTATCTTTCATTGTAAGTACAACATCCATTTTATAAATATAATGTTCAGATTGAAAAACCCTTTTAATTTTTTGTCTTATATTTAAAGGTACACTTCTCTTTTTTTCATTCGAAGTTTCCTTTTCAACTATTTTGGGTTCATCTTTTAAACCATAATAAACTGACTTGTTATTTTCTATTTTCTTGTCAATTTTATTAACAAAAACACCTGGCAATTTTTTCTCCATAGACGATTCCTCCTATCATACTATATGTAACACATCTATTTTATTTACTCTTTTGACGCAAAAAAATAAGAAACATAATATCCAATAAAAAACAAAATAAATCCTAGTACATAATGGCAAAATGGACTTATAACCATAGCCTGTGTTAAAAGTAAAAAAACAGAAGATAAAGAAAATCCTAAAATCGCACTATATGTACAAGTCTCATTTTTATGAAGAAAATGATAAATAGTCTTCGTTACAAGAATAGTGCCTAATATAAGCCCTACTGAAAAAGGAAGTAAAATAGACAAATTATAATAGATATACTGCAGTGATAAAAGGTGACTAAATGTATTTAATACGAGTGGATATACCCCCATTAACATTAAAATAGCTGTACCACTAATTCCTGGAATAATCATAGTAGTAGCTTCTACGAACCCCGTTAAAATTAAATAAAAAGCAATACTCACATTCCAAGTTTGATATATATGAGTAGGTCCTTTTATAAAAGAAATAGGTGTACAAAGCAAAAACGAAATCAAAAAAAATCGTTTACAAAGGGGGTCCCTTAAATTTGTTTTCCGTTTTATCATAGGAATACTTCCAAGAATAAGACCACAAAATAGTAACATAATAGGAAAATAATATTTTTGTAAAATGAGTAAAATACATCTACTTCCTAGAACAATTGATAATAAAATACCACATCCTGTTGGAAGAAGAAAAAACAAATGAGATTTTGGTTTTTCCAAAAAATGACTTAAAGCATATACACCCTGTTCATACACATGGAGTAAAATTGCAAGTACAGAACCACTAACTCCAGGAATGACTTTTCCAAGCCCAATTATAAAACCTTTTATAAACAACACAATTATTCTCTTCATACTAAAAGATATGTAAAAAAGATATGTTCATGCAATACAACGCCTTATATTATTTGTAGTTTTTTGTCGGACATTAAAGCTAACACTTTTCTACTCTTTCAGGTAAAATGGAAATAGAGATAGGGAGGCCTTTATGACAAAGCGACAAAACCTTATATGGTCACTTTTTCTAATTCTCACCATTTCTTCTTTTCTCTTTTTAGAATATCAAATACATCAAAAAGATATGATACTAAAAACAGATATATTTTACTTAAAAAACAACCCCTTATCTGTTGCAGAAGCAAAAAAAAAGTATCAAAATAAAGATATTATTGGCTATATTTCGATTCCTTTTACTTCAATCCATACATTTTTTACAAAATCTACTAATAATACTTATTATCTAAATCGAAATTTAAAAAAGCAAAAATCTATTTTAGGAACTATATTTTTAGATTATCGAAACACATTTTATGACAAACAAATGAATTTATATGGTCATAATGGAAATGTAAAAAATGCACCTTTTTATGACTTAAACCAATATAAAAAGGAAACTTTTTATCAAAAACATCCATACATATATCTAACATTAGGAGAGCAAATACGCATTTATCAAATTTTTAGTACAATCATTACTACGGAAACAAAACATATGAACTTGTTTTTCAAAGAAGAAAAAAAGTGGCAAGAATACTTAAAATTCCTTGTTCAGAAAAGCTTATATAAAACAAATATCTATCCTAATAGGAATGATTCTATATTAATATTACAAACCTGTACATATGAGAGGAAAGATGCCTTTCTTCTCATATGTGCCAAACAAATAGAAGGAGAAAATTTATGAAAAAACTAATATATACATTACTCAGTATCATCCTTACTATGATTCCATTCCAAATACTAGCCGTTCCATCAAAGTTACCAAAATATCCATATAAAATCGAATATTATTATGATAATACTTTAGATAGCAAGGAAACTATCACATCATCAGGAACAATGGGTGATTTGGTTACCAATTATCCAAATAAAGAAAAAAAGGGATACGAATTATTTTACTCTACAATAGATGATGAAGCACTTACGATATCAGATAATCCTGATTTCAATATTATTAAAGTTTTTTATACCCAGATAAATACCGAAAATGGATATGAAAAAGCTCCAAAAACAGGAATTGAACAAAAGGGAGCAAATATTATTTTACCTTTGGCCTTAATCGTCGGATTATTATTTGCAAAAGAAAAAATGAAACACTAAAAAAATTCTAGTACTACTAGAATTTCTCTAAATTCAATTTTCCTCCATTAAATCTAAAAGAATTAACGCCTTTTTATTCGCAAGTACAGTTTTAGGGACCTCTTCAGCTAAAGAGCGAATCCCATCCTCACGTGTAAAAACCTTATAATTTCCTTCCAAAGCTGCATTTAAAATATCCACCAGGGTTTTATCCTGATATCCCTGTCTTTTTTGCATGTAAGAAAGACAATACTCTAACTTTTCCATATCACTTTGAAATGTTTTTACCTCTTCCGATTTATTTTCCTCTATATGAAAATTGCTTTCTTCTTCCTCAGTAATATCAGAATGAGAATCCATATTATCAATTTTACTAAATAATAACTCGCACCTTCTTTGAATCATAAATGTATTCATATCTTCATGCATACCAGAATAAAAAAGCTCCCTATCTTCCAATTCAAAATGGTCTTTAATATAGTCCTCTGCCATTCTATTTAAATAAACTTCATCTTGTACTACATCCTCAAAAGCACCCTCTACTCCTTCTTTCTCAATCTTATCCATAATATGATATTCTAAAGAATGGAATGGAAATGGTTCTCCCCTATTTTCTTTTAATGTACATTTTTTTATAATACTTTTAAATAACTCCTTTTGAACATTTCTTGTACCCAATAACTCTAAAGGATGATTCCCTCCGCTTTTATATTCTACTTTTCCACTTGCAATAAAAGAAAGTGCTTCTATAATATCTTGCTCAGTATATCTCTTATTTTTAACGAGGGCATATAAATAGCTATCAATTATTTCTGTAGGATCTTTCTCTGTATCCAATTGAATCATCTCCTATCTTGCATTATTGTACCACACTTTTATCTTTTTTTATTCAAACTATTTTCTTTTTATTAAAAATTATAAATCAAATAAAATTTTTTTCTTACAAAATAAAATATAAATAAGTCAATCAAAACTAACATAAAATGCTTTGATAAAAAAATCTCATTTATAAAAATTAAAAAAACATGTTATAATAAAGATAGAATAGAAGGTAGATAAAATGAAGTGTGTAAAAATTAAAAATCAGAAGCTTTTAGAAGTTAGTGAAATAAAAGAACCAATTCTAGAAAAAGGGAATGTATTAATTGATGTAAAAAGATGTGGAATTTGTGGTTCTGATATTCATAACTGGGTAAGTGGAGAACCTAAAGGTCTTGTAATGGGACATGAATTTTCAGGAGTTGTAGTAAATCCTGGAGATCGAAAAGATCTAAAAATTGGTGATAAAGTCACTGCATTACCCATTTCACCATGTGGAAAATGTGAAGCATGCCAAAACAATCAGATACAGTACTGCCCTACTACATGGGATAAAGCTATTGGACTATCTTTATCAAATCCTGGAGCTTTAGCTACTAGATTATCTGTAAGAGCAGATATGGTTCTAAAAGTACCTGATACAATGAATGATAACGAGATTGCTATGATAGAACCTATTGCGGTTTCTCTTCATGCCATTCATTTAGCTGATATCAAACCCAATGATAAAGTTTTAGTGATTGGAGCTGGCATCATTGGGCTTGGCTGTGCTATGCTGGCAAAACAGCAAAAAGCAGGTTTCATAGGTATATCTGAAACCAATCAAAAAAGAGGTTTAAAAGCCATCAATCTCGATCTGGTCCATGAATGGTATGATGCAAAAGAGGAATTGGTAAACAAATTAATGAAAAAAACCAAGGGTGGATTTGATGTTGTCATCGAGTGTGTTGGAAATGAAAGAGCAGTAAATAGTGCATTATCCCTAGTAAAACCAGGAGGAACAGTTATTCTAGTAGGCGTATCTTCTACACCAATTTCTATCTACTCTGTATTAGCTGTTATGAAAGAATTAACTATAAAAGGATCTATTGCTTATACAAAAGAAGAATTTGAATCATGTATCCATTTGATTGCAGATAAAAAAGTTGATGTAACTAAATTGATAGATGATATAGTGGGACTTGAGGATGTACAAAACAGTTATGAAAAACTTACTTCTGGAATGGATGATGCTATTAAAATTTTGGTAGATCCCAATCAATAAAGAATTATAAGTTATATAAACTAAAAGAGTTGCAACGAATTTTAAAATCGAGTAAAATTTAAAAAATAATAATAAAGGAGGCTTGTTTCATGCAAGAAAACGAATATAAAAATGGAATAGGAGCGATCACGCCCTCTTTACTAGAAAAAATGAATGCATATTTTAATGCAGCGAATTATTTAGCTGTAGGTCAGCTATATTTATTGGATAATCCCTTATTAAAAGAACCATTAAAAAAGGAGCATATAAAGCGTAAAATTGTAGGACATTGGGGAACTGTTCCTGGCCAAAACTTCATTTATACACATTTAAATCGTATTATTAATAAGTATGATTTAAATATGATGTATATCTCTGGTCCTGGACATGGTGGAAATGCAATTGTAGCACACACCTATTTAGAGGGAACTTATAGCGAAGTATATCCCAATATTAGCCAGGATGAAGAAGGAATGAAAAAACTATTCAAACAGTTTTCTTTTCCTGGAGGCATCTCGTCTCATGTAGCACCAGAAACGCCAGGTTCAATCAATGAAGGTGGTGAATTAGGATATTCTCTAGCTCATGCGTTTGGTGCCATTTTTGATAACCCTGAACTTATTGCTGCTTGCATAATTGGGGATGGGGAGGCAGAAACAGGCCCTCTCGCAGCTTCTTGGCATTCTAATAAATTTATCAATCCTAAAACCGATGGTGCTGTTTTACCTATTTTACATTTAAATGGTTATAAAATTAGTAATCCCACTATTTTTTCTAGAATTACACATGAGGAAATTCAAAAATTTTTTGAAGGATGTGGTTGGAAGCCATACTTTGTAGAGGGTATTGATGTTATGAAAATGCACCAAAAAATGGCTGAAACTTTGGATATTGTTATGGAAGAAATCAAAGAAATCCAGAGAAAAGCACGTCAAAACGAAAGTTTAGAAAGACCTATATGGCCTATGATTGTTTTTAGATCCCCTAAAGGTTGGACAGGTCCAGATTATGTAGATGACAAAAAAATTGAAGGTACCTTTCGGGCCCATCAAGTACCTATCAGCATGGAAAAAGAAGACCATATTGAATTATTAAAAAGTTGGCTTAAAAGTTATCATCCTGAAACCTTATTTGATCAAAATGGAAAATTAAAACCAGAACTTGCAGAGCTTGCTCCAAAAGGGAGTAAACGTATGGGGGCAAATCCTCATACAAATGGTGGCCTCCTTTTAAAAGACCTGCGTTTGCCTGATTTTAGAAAATATGCAATTTCTATTGCATCACCTGGATGCATAGAAGCCCAGGATATGGTGGAACTCGGAAAATTTGTACGTGATATTTTCAAATATAATAAAGAAAATCGCAATTTTCGAATCTTTGGACCTGATGAGACAATGTCCAATCGCTTAAGCAGTGTTTTTGAACAGGAAAATAGAGCCTGGAATACAACACATATTACTACTGATGAATTTTTAAGTGTTGATGGTCGTGTTATGGATTCTATGCTAAGTGAACATATGTGTGAAGGATGGTTAGAAGGATATCTTCTTACAGGTAGACATGGTTTTTTTGCTAGTTATGAAGCTTTTATTCGAATTATTGATTCAATGGTTAGCCAACATGCAAAATGGTTAAAGGTATGCAAAGAAATTCCATGGAGACAAAAAATTGCTTCCCTGAATTATATTTTAAGTTCCAATGTATGGCAGCAAGATCATAATGGATATACTCATCAAGATCCTGGCTTTTTAGATCATATAGTAAATAAAAAGGCTGATATTGTAAGAATGTATTTACCTCCTGATACAAACTGTTTATTATCTGTATTTGATCACTGTATTCGTAGCAAAAATTATATAAATGTTATCGTTACTTCCAAACATCCAAGACCACAATGGCTTACAATGGATGAAGCTATTAAACACTGCACACAAGGTATTGGAATTTGGAAATGGGCAAGCACTGATGAAAATGATGATCCTGATATTGTTTTAGCATGTTGTGGGGATACTCCCACATTAGAATCACTCGCTGCTGTTACTATTATGAGAGAATTTTTACCTGAAATTAAAATTCGTTTCATCAATGTAGTGGATTTAATGAAACTTGGTACGAATACCAACCATCCACATGGATTAAGTGATGAGGATTATAATTTATTATTTACAACAAACAAACCAATTTTATTTGCATTCCATGGATATCCATCATTGATTCAGGAACTACTTTATCATAGACAAAATAGGAATTTAAAGGTAATGGGATATATAGAAGAGGGAACAATTACAACTCCTTTCGATATGAGAGTACAAAATAAAATTGACCGATTCCATTTGGTAATAGAAATGATCCGTCTACTTCCTAAATTACATAACAAAGGAGCCTATTTATCACAATGTATGTATGATAAACTTGTAGAACACAAGCAATATATACGTGAAAATGGAATTGACCTTGAAGAAATACGAAACTGGAAATGGATAAATAAAAAGAACTGACAATCATGTTCGTTCAAACTATTATTTGAGAATATTATTTTTTTAATTATCAAGTGTACTACTGGTACACTTTTTTTTCATCTTTAAATATAATACATATTCACCTAAGTTACCTAATATGTAGCCTAGAACTGTTCCTATAATAGTTATAATATATTCACTTTTCATTTGATTTTCAATAATAATTCCCAAAATCATTCCTATATACATCCCACTATATCTATATTTCCATTTTATTTTGTAAGAATTATTCATATAAGTACCTACTTTCACTCTTTGTGGAAAACTTATTGATTATTTTATTTGATAAATTTTTTATATTTTATTTTCCACATTTATTTTCATTATAACAGAATTTTTCACATATTTTTGTTACGCTTTTGTCATATTGTAAAATGTTTTCCTGTGGAAAATATAAATAAAATATATTTTTTTACTATATTCCCTGTGGAAAACATAAAGGTTTTATAATCTTATATATAACACTTTTTACCAGCTAAACTTCTAAGTATAATACACAAAATACATTTTCTGATAATAATATATTTCCAATTGTCCTAACTCATAATTAGCAATTTTAAATAAAGTCATTAGATAAAAAGGAAATTTTGAAATTTCAATATTGGGGCAATTATAAATATTTATTAAAATTAATGAAATGTCTTTATCTAGCAACTCTAAATATTACCAAAAAAGGGAACGAAAGATACCCTAACTAGGATTTAATACTAGGAAAATTATCAATGATGTTTGAAAGAAGAATTTAGAAATTTTACAATTAAATCATAAAAAAAGGAATCGGCTAAGATTCCTAAAACTTAAATTTCCATGGTTAAGATGAAGTTTAAATTCTTATTCTTTAGAATTAGAACAATTCCTTAATCTTTCAGTAACATAATTTTTCTTTGAATTTATATCTTTTAAATTCCACATATTAAATCACCAACACTTATTTTCTAAACATTAAATAAATTATCAATTCCTATAACACCATCATAATAATTATTCATTATTTCAATACATAATTTGATTTTTTCATTATCAATAGTTTTATCTTTTTTATAATGATTTACAATATTAGTAAACAATTGATCATAATAGAAAGTGATCGATCCACACTTTGATTGTATAAGAATACCAACTAAATCGTTAATTTTTGCTTTAATATCTTCTTCTAAATTTGATAATAAATAATCATTTATATTAACTTTCTCTCCATCAATTTCCATTTCACTGCCAAGTATATTAGATAATTTCTTTTGTAAGGGCAATTCTTCATTCTTGATATCTTCAATCAAATAGTTTTTATATTGCAATGTTTTTTTAACTGTATATTTTGAAATTTCTTGTTGTTTATTATCAGTATTTTTAGATACTAAATTTCCAATTACAAAATCTTTATCTTCTGTTTTATTGAATTCCAAAATTCTATCTTCATCAATATCAATTAAAACCCAATACTCAGGTTTAATATGTTCTTCTCTACTCCAAACGTTGTCCTTTTCTTCTGTTATCATTACACCAACATATAATTTTTCATTTTCTACTCTTAACATAGGATATAGTGGAATATAAGTTGTTAATCCTCTTTTTATTTTTTCATCATTGACAATATTCAAATACCTGTCTAAATTTAAATTATTCATCATATTTCTCCTTTATCTTATTTCTTGCACTATATAAAAAATATTTTATATTAGCTTCTTTCGTATTTATTTTTTTACTGATTTCTTTTATTGAAAGGTCATTAATGTAGTACATATTAAAAATTGTTTTTTCTTTATTTGTTAAGCCAATACTATCTAAATCATTTACGATTTCCTTATATATAATTTTGTCTAACATTTGAGTTTCATAACCTAATTCATGATTTTCATCAAATATTGTATTATTTTTTTCTTTAATATAGTTTTTTGCTTTGGTGCACCACAAATTATAAGCAATTTTCCATATCAAATTTTCTAATTTTTCAACTTTAATATTTTTATTAAAGTATTCAAATATTGCTAAAAAAACGCTATTAGTTAAATCTTCTGCATCTTCTTTATGATTCGTTTTTTTAATTGCCCAATTATATATTTTATAATAATATTCATCATAAATCTTATCCACAATAATCACCTTTCACTTATATAGTAATTTATTTTAGAAAATGGTTAGTTTTTTATCTTCTTATTTCTGAAGATGATTGTTCTATTGTTTGATTGTTATGGAATGTTTCAAGTTCTTTTCCCGTATTTATAAAATTTTGTTTTAATTGTGGAGTAGTTAAATATGCTGATATTTTTTGATAATTTTGAAGTATATAGTCTGTATCATTATTTGTCATAAAGTTGGCAGCAAAATCACGTTCAATCTTATTTATTATTTCTCCTTGAGATCCAATATTTCCTTTAAACTGTTATTTACTATATTTCCTTGTAGTTGATATTATGATAAAGAACTACATGAAATATGTTCTAAATGCCCTCTTTCTTTATTTGGCTGTTCTATATATTGTAAATTTGTTCCATTTGATAAATCATATAAAATTTCAGCAGTAAATTAGATTGCTCGTTCTGTTAAAAACATACCTGTTTGCTCATTATAAAATGGATATTCTTCGTGATTGTCTATATATTCAGTTTATAAGGCATGAGTCAATGCATGAAAAAAGTATAATTTATTTGTTTGATAGTCTAACAGAGAATTCATAATTATCCTATTTCCATCAGTTCCCCTATCTTTTCTATTTATTATATCAGGCTTTCTTATGTTTTTATTCATTTATTAAGATAATTACTAAAAATTTAACTTACATTTAAATAAAATTTTGTAAAAAAAGGGTTCAAATCAATAATTTTATGATATAATGTATTAAATACTTGCTTGTGTGGCGGAATTGGTAGACGCACAGCACTCAAAATGCTGCGGTTTATAACCATGAGAGTTCGATTCTCTCCACAAGCACCATTGGGAAATCTGTTCGAACTATTCGAACTTTTAGATATAGAATCAATCAGAAATGATTGGTTTTTTCGTTTTAAGAAAAAATCATAGAAAGGTTGGTGTCTATGATTAAAGTAATCAAAAAAGAAATTGATATGGAGGAATCTTAAAAAAAACGATTAGAGATAATATGTGATTTTTGTAATACTACTCCAACTATTATAAATGGTAGTATAAGAAAGATTGATAAGACTAATTTAAACTATATCGAACCTCATAGAATAATCATTAAAAATATAACATTTCTTGCTTTCAATTATTCAAATGAAATCTATATCAATAATTTAAGCAAAAAGATTAAAATATCGGAGTTGGAAAACTACATAAAAACTATGAACTAATACTTATTCCTTACAAATGGGTAATAGACAAAATAAGAAAAATGTTGTATTATGTAATTGATTTACAAAGACTTATTTTGAGAAGTAAAAGTATTAGTTTGTAGTACCTTTACTTCTCTTTTTTTGAAAAACTAAGAAAAGGGAGATGATAATCTGATGTATGATGATGTAAAAAAGATTGCAGGACTTTATATTAGAGTTAGCACAGAAGATCAAGCTAGAGAGGGTTTTAGCCTACCAGAACAGGAAAAGCGTTTAAGGGCTATGTGTGAGTTCAAAGGATATGAAGTATATAAAGTATATGAGGATGCTGGAATAAGTGCTAAAACAGGCAATAAACGGCCTGCATTTGATGAATTATTACAAGATATTAAAGATAAGAAATGTAATACTATTGTGGTTTTAAAGTTAGATAGACTTACTCGTTCAGTAGCAGATTGGGAGAAAATATTAACATTTCTAGAGGAAAACGATGCTTTTCTTGATTGTGCTAATGATGATATAAACACTACTAATGCAAATGGCAAGATGATTTCAAGAATACTTACTTCAGTTAGTCAACAAGAAATTGAAAGAACTTCAGAGAGAACTAAAATAGGTTTAGCAGGTGCAATTAAGGCAGGACATATTCCACATCAGAGTCCATTAGGATATAAGAGAAAAGATAAAACTTTAGTACCAGACTTAACAGAAAAAGATGTAGTTATTCGGATATTTGAAATGTATCATAATGGTTTATCTTATAAGAAAATTAGTAATGTTTTAAATAAAGAAAAAGTTTTAGATAAAACTAATTGGTATGACACTACAATTATGAAAATACTTCAAAATGAAATATATAAAGGTGATTTTGTTCATGGTAAAAGAACAAAGAAACCTACTTATTATTCAAATGTTGTTGAGCCTCTTGTATCAAAAGAACTATGGGAAGAATGCCAAGTTCAAAAGAAAAAGAACTCTAGAAATTATCAAAGAACACTTACTTATCTATTTTTACAAAAACTAAAATGTCCTAAATGTGGAAGAATTTTAGGTGGTAAAGCAACAACAAAGAAAAATGGTAATTCTTATTTTTACTATTATTGTAATGATTGTAAATTAACTATTAAAGAAAATGTTATTGAAGATTATATCAATAAGTTTATTGATAACATTGTAGAATATGATTCAGTTGTTAATCAATTCTTCTTACCTATGATTTGGACTTATGTCAAGTTTTTAGACACAAATTTCTTTAGTAAATTAAAATTTA
>CANPPW010000032.1 GCA_947576095.1 uncultured Mycoplasmatota bacterium
TTTTTCAATGGCTTCCTAGATTTTTGATTCTTAAAAGTGTTTAAGTTCCGGGAAACTGGGGGATATTGCTCCTACAATACTAAACTTAATGCAAATTGAAGTTCCAAAGGAAATGACTGGAAATAATTTAATAGTAGAAACTTCTAAATAAAATAATAAATAGGAAAAAGAGATTGACTTATCTAGTTTAAATATGGTAATATTATGTCATAAGAAAAAGTAAGGTGGTGAGAATATGAAAATGAATAATAAAGGTTTTACACTAATTGAACTTTTAGCTGTAATTGTTATTTTAGCCATTATTGCTTTAATTTCTACTCCAATTATTATTGGTGTAATTGAAAATGCGAGAAATAAAGCAGCAGTAAATAGTGCATATGGTGTTATTGATGCAGCTAAACTTGCCTATACAGAATCAATTTTGAGTAGTACAACATCAATAAGTGGTAATGTTGCAGATTTAAAAATATCAGGGGATAAACCAACTGCTGGTACATACTCTGTTAATGTTGAAACAGGTGCTATTACAATTGATGGTGTAAAATTTGGTGATTATACTTGTAATGGTGGTAATGACAATAATGCTAAAGTTACCTGTACAAAAGGTGGTGCTGGTGCATAATATAAGTGAATGATGAAAATCATTCTTTTATATTGCTCTAAAATATTTTATTATAAAATGTATTGGTACATTTCTAAAAATATTATTCTTTCATACCTTTGCCTTTTATTTTATATTTTTGTATAATATATGATAAGGAAGTGTTTTTTATGATGCAGTTTATAAAAAAATATAAACATTATTTTTTATCATTTATTGTCCCAGCTATTTTATTACTTCTCGTTTTTTTCTGCCTTGGTTTTTTTTATAAAGATGGGAAAACGATTATTGTTTGTGATTTGGATGCTCAATATAAGTCTTTGTTAATCTATTTTAAGGAACATTTATTTACTAACTACTCTTTTCAAAAAGGATTAGGTGGTGGAATGGTAAGTACATATGCCTATTATCTTTTAAGTCCTTTTAATTTTATTACTCTTTTCTTTCCATCTGAACATATACATGTTTCTATTTTGCTTATTATTTATTTGAAACTTTGTTTAAGTGGTTTTACCATGTATTTATTTCTAAGTAAAACAATGAAAAAAAATCATTTATTATTACTCATTTCTACATGTTATGTTTTTACCGCTTTTACAGTCAATTATATATATCATATAATGTGGTTAGATGCAATTTATATGCTTCCTTTAGTCACACTTGGTCTTTATCGACTCATACATGAAAAGAGTCCTTATTTATATATGTTTTCCCTTACCTATAGTATTATAACCAATTATTATATGGGATTTATTATTTGTATTTTTTCATTTTTATATTTCATTTACGAAAGTGTACTTACATATACAAAAAAGGATAAAAAAAAGATTATATTTATTATTCAAAAGTTCTTATTTTATTCTATTATGGCTGCCGTATTATGTGCTTTTATTTTAATACCTGTAATTTTATCATTTAAGAATTTACAACAAAGAGGTCTAGAACTTTCAGGATTAATGACATATTTGAATCCTTTAATGCCTATTTCTAAACTTTTTTTAGGAGCACAAGACAATCAAAATATTTTGGCACATACTCAGTATCAATTATATTGTGGTATTCTAACGCTTATTTTGGTTTTCTTTTTCTTTGTTAATGAAAAAATATCAAAAAAAGAAAAAGTAATGGCAGGATTTGTTATATTTATTTTTATTTTAAGTCTTTCAATTGATTATCTATATTATATATGGCATGGATTGACACCACCAAATTGTTTTGCAGGAAGATTTACCTTTACCATTTGTTTTTTTCTTTTGCTTTTGGGGGCAAAATCAATTCTTTATATAACATATATAGAGAAAAAATGGTATTTTATAGTCGCACCTATTTATCCTATACTAGGAATACTTGTTTTCTTTTCGAATTTTAGTTATGTAAAAACCTATCTTATATGGGTTAGTGTCATCATTTTCTTTATGCATGTATTTCTTCTTCATTGTCTTAAAATAGAGAAATATAAAAAATTAGCTGAAATATTATTATTTTTATTAGTAAGTAGTGAACTTATGATGAATATGTTTTTTTCATTAAAAAGTTATCCTTTTGTTTTTAAGAAGCAGTCAATTGGAGAATATAAAACAACGAAAACGCATATGAATAAAATTTTATCAAAAGATCCAACTCCCTTTTATCGAACTGAAAAAAATCATTATTATTCTAGATTAGACTCTTTTGCTTTTAATTATAATAGTATGTCTTTATTTTTATCTACCTTAGAAAAAAATCAAGCTTTATTTTTATCTAAAGTAGGGTATTATACAGTTACCAATGAAATTGAGTATGATGAAAAAGCTCCAGTTATGGATTCATTACTTGGTATCAAATATATATTTAGTAAACAAAAGGAAACTCCTTATTATAAAAATATTGATACATATGATGTTTCTACTGTAGGGAGCGAATTTTATGACGTTTTTAAGTCGAAAGTTTATGTATACCAAAATGATTATGCACTATCACTAGGAACACTTGTAGAAAATAATGTAAAGGATTGTAAAATAAAGTATAGGAATAATGATAGACTGGATTATCAAAATCAATTAATGAGTTGTCTTGTGGCTAAGAAAGTAGAAATTTATGAAAATATTCCTGTTCAAAAGGAAAATGAAAATACTTATCATTTTGAAGTAAATGATAAAAAGGATATTTATTTTTTTCCAAATATCACAAACGATCCTTTAAAAAGGCCCATTGAATCAGTAGAAGTTTTTTTAGAAAATTATTCATTAGGTGTTTATAGTAATATCCAGTTCCGTTTGCAAAAAATAAATAATCAATCATCAAATCATCAAAGCTATCAAATTAGAATTTTTGATAAAGGTGAAGGAAAGACAAAGGTGATACCTTATGTATATCTTTTTGATGAGAAAAATTATCAGGAAGTATTTTCGGAACTTAAAAATCATAGTATGCAAATTTTAGAAATGAAAGATGGATATATTAAAGGAAAAGCAAAGGCCACTAAAGAGAATCATTATTTGTTTACAACAATTCCGAATATTGATGGTTTTACTGTATATGTAGATGGTAAAAAGAAAAAGTATGATACTGTTTTTGATACTTTTATTGGTCTTGATTTAGAAGAAGGGAATCATACCATTGAATTTATTTATAAAACACCAGGATGTAAAGTGGGAATTTTTATAACTTTATTGGGAATATTTGTATTAATAGTAAAAGAGTATTACCAATTTTATTTAAAAAAATTAATATAGATTTAAGGAAAATAATTTTTCTATTTTGATTGAATGGATAAAAATATCATTTGACTGTTCAATGTTGTCTTTTTATATGATTTATACTATAATGAAGACGGTGGTTATATGTGGCATATTGGAAATGTAGAAATCAAAAATAGGGTTGTTTTAGCCCCTATGGCAGGAATTGGGAATAGTGCTTACCGAAGAATCATTAAACAAATGGGTGCAGGCCTTATTTATGCAGAAATGGTTAGTGATAAGGCAATTTCCTATGGTAATGAAAAAACAACCAATATGCTTTATATGACAGAAGAGGAAAGACCAATTGTTCAGCAAATTTTTGGAAGCGATAAAGACACTTTTGTAAAAGCAGCAATTTATATTTATGAAACGATGGAACCTGATATTATTGATATAAATATGGGCTGTCCTGTCCCTAAGGTAGCGATGCGTGCCCAAGCGGGGAGTGCTCTTTTAAAGGATCCCCAAAAAGTGTATGAGATTGTGAAAGCGGTTGTATCCTCTATTCCAATACCTGTTACTGTAAAAATTCGTAGTGGCTGGGATCAAAAAAATATAAATGCAATAGAAATTGCCAAAATAATTGAAAAGGCAGGAGCTAGTGCGATTGCTGTACATCCAAGAACACGAACACAGGGATATAGTGGAAAATCTGACTGGTCTATTATCAAAAAAGTAAAAGAAAGTGTATCTATTCCTGTTATAGGAAATGGCGATATAGTAAGCGTGTATGATGCGGAAAGAATGCTTTTAGAAACTGGGTGTGATGCAGTTATGATAGGTAGAGGTGTTTTGGGCAATCCTTGGCTTATAAAACAAACTATAGAATATTTAGAAACAAAAAAAGAACCATCGGAGGTATCTTCTTTTGATAAAATAGAGATGATGAGAAAACATTTAAACCTTTTAGCATCAGTAAAAGAAGAAGATAAGGCTATATTGGAAATGAGAAGTCATCTTGCTTGGTATTTAAAAGGAATGAAAGGTGGTCATGAAATCAAAAGAAGAATTTTTCAAACCAAAAGTAGGAAAGAAATAGATGCAATTTTAAATGATTATGAAAAGGAGCTAAAGGATGAAAAGTAAAAGAATTTTTGCATATCTTATTGATATGATTATTTTGATTTTTATATTATTTATAATAGGAATATTTTTTAAAAATCAGAATGTGGAGTCTCTTCATTTAGAAGCAATTGAATTACATCAAACTTTTCTATCCAAAGAAGTAGGGTTTGCAACGTATATCAATCATTATTCTAGTATTATGCATGATCTTTCTAAGCAAACTTTTTTATACACTTTCATAGGACTTCTTATTATGAGTGTTTACTTTGTATGGATTCCTTATAAGTGGAAAGGACAAACTTTAGGAAAGAGGGCCATGCATTTGAAAATTCATAAAAAAGGTGAGCTTACCATCCAGTCTTTACTATATCGTGCAATTTTAATAAATGGTCTAGGTTATGTAACTGTATCGTTGCTTCTTTTATGGATACTTCCATCATTTTCTTACTTTTTTACCATATCATCTATATGTATTTTACAAGTGATATTGGTTATTGTAAGTTTCTTTATGATATTATATAATAAAGATGGAAAAAGTTTAGAAGATTTATTAACAGATACTGAGGTTATACATGTAGAAGAGGTGAAATAATGAGAGAATTTACAGAACAAGAAAAGGTACGAAGAGATAAATTAGAAGATATTAGAAAGGTATGTAATCCATACCCTGAAAAATATGAAATTACACATTCTTTAAAGGAAGCAGGTAAACTTATTGATGGAACAGAGGATGTATCTGTTGCAGGAAGAATTGTATTTATACGAAAAATGGGAAAACTTAGCTTTTTGAAAATTAGAGATATTGAAGGAGATTTACAACTTTCTATTAAAATTGATTTGGTTGGTGAAGAAGAGTATGCCTTTTTTAAGGCAAATATTGATCTAGGAGATTTTATAGGAGCAAGTGGAGAAATTTTTACAACACATACAGGTGAGAAAACATTACGTGTTCACTGTTTTTCTTTTTTAGGAAAAGCTTTAAAGCCACTACCTGAAAAATTTCATGGACTTACTGATGCTGAGCTTTGTTATAGAAATCGTTATGTAGATCTTATTATGAATGAGGAAACTCGAAAAAGATTTTTACTAAAATATAAATTTATTAAAGAAATTAGAAGATATTTAGAAGATTTAGGATATATAGAAATAGAAACTCCAGTACTTAGTAATAAAGCAAGTGGAGCACTTGCAAAACCATTTAAGGCACATCATAATGCTCTTGATATGGATGTATTTTTAAGAATAGCTCCAGAAACATACTTGAAAAGGGCAATTGTAGGTGGATTTACTAAAGTTTTTGAATTTGCAAGGTGTTTTCGAAATGAAGGAATGGATTCTACACATTTGCAAGATTTTACAATGTTAGAAGGATACTGTGCTTATTTTAATTATCAAGATAATATGAATTTAATGGAAGATATGCTAAAAAAAGTAATTGAAAAAGTATTTGGTTCTCTTGTGGTTACAATTGGTGATCAAAAAATTGATTTTTCCAAGAAGTGGGAAACAGTTACATTTAGAGATATTTTAATGAAGTATATCGATATTGATATTAACATTTATGATACAAAAGAAAAGTTAATGCAAGTAATTGAAGAGAAAAATATTACTCTAGATACAGATGCTGATTTAAAGACTATTGGTTATGGAAATTTAATTGATGTACTTTATAAAAAGGTGGCAAGACCTTATATGATAGAACCTGTTTTTTTAACAAAACATCCCATAGAACTTTCTCCTTTGGCAAGATCTAATGATGAAAATCCTTCTATTACTGATCGTTTTCAGCTTGTTATCAATGGAGCTGAGATTATAAATGGATATTCGGAGCTTGTAGATCCAGTAGAACAACAGAAAAGATTAGAAGAGCAAGCTAGACTCAACGCTGGTGGTGATGAAGAAGCTATGGTAATGGATATGGACTATATTGGTGCGATGGAATATGGTATGCCACCTATATCAGGATGGGGTATAGGAATAGATCGTGTTATTCAAATTTTAACATCAACGCCAAATATCAAGGATAATGTCTTATTTCCACTTATGAAACCAGAAGGAAAAAGTGAAGATTCATTATAGTTTTTACAAAATATAGTATTAGAAAAGAGGAAAGAAAATGAAAATATTATCAGTCAATGCAGGAAGTTCTTCTTTGAAGTTCCAGGCCTATGAAATGCCAAATGAAACGATTTTGGTAAAAGGTGTTTTTGAAAGAATTGGATTAGAAGGAAGCTTTTATACTATTAAAATAAATGGCGAAAAAATAAAAAAGGAAGTTCCTATCAAAAATCATGAAGTAGCTGTACAAATCTTGACAGAAGAGTTAGTAAACTTAGATGTTGTAAAAGATTTAAAAGAAATTGAGGGTGTTGGTCATAGAGTTGTACATGGTGGAGATATTTATAAGGATTCTGTAGTAATTGATGATAATGTATTATCTACGATCGAGGAATTATCTCCTCTTGCGCCTCTTCATAATCCAGCGAATTTAGTGGGGATTCAGGCTTTCATGAAACAGATTCCATCGGCGGTTCAAGTGGCATGTTTTGATACAGCATTTCATCAAACCATTGAAGAAGATAGATACTTATATGCTGTACCAAATGAATGGTATACAAAATATGGTGTTCGGAAATATGGATTTCATGGAATGAGTCATAAATATGTTTCACATCGTGTGAGTGATTTACTAGATAAAAAATATTGTAACATAATTGTTTGTCATTTAGGAAATGGTGGAAGTATTAGTGCTGTTCGAGATGGAAGATGTATTGATACTACGATGGGATTTACACCAAATGCTGGTATTGTGATGGGATCCCGTTCTGGAGATATTGACTATAGCATCATTCCTTATATTATGAAAAAAACGGGAAAATCAATTGAAGAAATAGACACAATTTTGAATAAGCAAAGTGGTATGTTAGCTGTAAGCGAAATTAGTAGTGATTTTAGAGATATCGAAGCTAAAATTAGTGAAAGAGATCATAAAGCAATTTTAGCTCATTACTTATTTGTAAATTCTGTTGTTAGCTATATTGCTAAATATTACGTAGAGCTTGGTGGGGCTGATGCAATCTGTTTTACCGCTGGAGTAGGAGAAAATTCACCACATGTGAGAAGAATGGTTATTGATCGTTTAGCATGCTTAGGATTAAAATTAGATCGTAAACAAAATGAAGAAATGCGCCTTGGAAAAGAAGGAATGATTACAAGAGAAGATTCTTCAGTGCCTTGCTTTGTGATTCCAACAGATGAAGAAGTAATGATAGCTAGGGATACCTATTCTTTCCTAAATTAGAAAGAGGGATTGTGTGTTTAATAATACATATAAGAGAATCTACAAGAAAATAAAAAAGCACGATACGATTGTTATCGCAAGGCATGTTGGGGCTGATCCAGATGCCTTAGCGAGCCAAATCGCATTGCGTGATGTGATTTTAAATACGTTTCCAGAAAAAAAAGTTTATGCTGTAGGATTCCCTGCTTCTAAGTTTAGATATTTAGGTTCTTTAGATAAATTTGAGGAAGAATATTATAAAAATTCTCTTTTAATTGTAACAGATACCCCAGATGCCAAAAGGATAGATGGAGTAGATGCTACTAAGTTTAAAGATTCTATTAAAATTGATCATCATCCTTTTATTGAAAAAGTTTGTAAACTAGAGTGGATTGATAGTAAACAATCTAGCGCTTCGCAAATGATTTTGGAACTTATTTTTCATACAAAATTAAAAATAACGAAAGAGGCTGCTGAAAAATTATATATAGGTATTGTAGCTGATACAAATCGTTTTCTTTTTTCTTATACAACACCAAGGACTTTTGATTTAGTCTCTAATTTAATTAGTGAAACACATATTGATTTTTCATCTTTATATGATCATTTATATATGAGAGATATTCGCGAAATTAAATTTTGGGGGTATATTGCTAACAATCTTGTAACAACGGAACATGGTTTTGCCTATATGAAAATTACTGATTCCATTTTAAAAGAATATGAGGTTGATGCTGCAACGGCAGGGAACATGGTAAATGAATTTAATTATATTGAAAATATATATGCATGGGCTTTGTTTTCCGAAGATATTAAAAATGAAAATATACGTGGTTCTTTAAGATCTAGAGGACCTGTTATCAATGATGTTGCATCTCAATTTAATGGTGGTGGCCATATTTTTGCAAGTGGTGTTAGACTTTCTACTTTTGAGGAGGTAGACGCACTGATAGAAGCGTTGGATCAAAGATGTAGAGAATATAGCCATCATGAGTAGTTGTAATATTATTAACAAAAGAGGGATGAATATCATTTCTTTTTTATTTCGAATGAGAATTGGCTATTTTACCTTTATATGTGTACGTTTGTAAATGATGTGAAACAAAAAATTAAATAAAAGTGACTCAAAATT
>CANPPW010000033.1 GCA_947576095.1 uncultured Mycoplasmatota bacterium
CGATAGCAAAGTGGATACACCTGTTCCCATCTCGAACACAGAAGTTAAGCACTTTTACGCCGACGATAGTGTATGCGAAAATAGGTAGTTGCCAATTTTTTTTTTGCATTTTTTTTTATTTCTTTCATATATTATATGTATTAAATAGATTGATTTCTATTTTTTTTGTTTATAACATTTTCATATAGCAATTTTGTCAAGTTAAAATCATGGATTATTTTATATATTATATATCCTACTTTACATTTTATATTTCTATTTGTTTTAATTATTTTTATATGTTGATTTGCTATTGTATTCTTGTTTCTATTTTTGTTATAATAAAATTGGTGATAGAAATGGAATATAAAATAACAACGCGTAGTGAGCGAGATACAATTGAATTAGCACAAAATTTTGAATCTGAGAAATTTCCTAATATGGTTATTTGTCTTAATGGTGAATTAGGGAGTGGGAAAACAATTTTTACAAAAGGTATTGCCAATGCTCTTGGTATTAAAGAAAATATTACTTCACCTACATTTACCATTATCAAAGAATATGATGGTGAACTACCTTTGTACCATATGGATGTATATAAATTAGATGGCGCATTTGAAGGTGTTGGTATTGAGGAATATTTTCATAAAGGTGGCGTTGTTGTTATCGAATGGGCAGATACTATCGAGGAAATTTTACCTGAAGAACGTTTGGATATTAAATTTAAATTAGTTGATGAAAATAAAAGAATTTTGATTCTGACACCACATGGTAAACAATATGAAGATTTATGTGAGGCAGTATTATGATTTATTTACTACTAGATACTTCTAGTACCAATTTAATTGTTTCTTTGGCAATGGATGATAAAATATTATATTTTTATAAATGTGAAGATATAATAGAACATTCTACAGTGCTGTTGAAGGAAATAGATATTGGTTTGAAACATAATAAGTTATCTATTTCAGATATTGGCACAATTTTTGTTGTAAATGGTCCTGGAAGTTTTACGGGGTTAAGAGTTGGAGTAACACTTGCTAAAGTATTAGCATATGCATTAAAAATTAAAATCATTCCCATTTCTAGTTTAGAGTGGATGGCAACTACAGAATTTAATGGAGATTATATTGTCCCTTATATAGATGCACGTAGAGGATATATATATGCTGGAATGTATGATAAAAATTTGCAATCAATTATTAAGGATCAATATATATCGATTACTGAATGCATAAATTTCCTTCCCAAAGCAAGTAAAATTACTTTTGTAGGCAATACTAGTGTAAAAGGAATAGAAACATTTATTAAAAGTGAGGAAAATGTTATTTCAATCATTAAGAAACATAAGAGTGATGAGGGAATGAATCCTCATCTTGTAAATCCTAATTATTTGAAAAGAGTAGAAGCTGAAGAAAGATTACATGATTCGCAAAATACATAATAATGAATTTTCTTTGATTACTTTTTATCTAAAAAAATTAAATCCATTGTTTGATGAAGAATATATGAGAAGGAATCCTTATGCCCGATATTATGTTCTTATATATAATAAAGAAATTGTAGGGATTTTAGGATATACTAAGATATATGAACGGATGGAAATAGAATATATTTATATTTTAGAACCATATCGAGGTTTGGGTTTTTCAAAAGAATTAATGGATTTTTTAATAGAAAAAGCAATTATGCAGAAAATAGAAAATATTACTTTAGAAGTTAATGTCAATAATAAAGTTGCAATTCATTTATATGAATTATATGGTTTTAAAATCGCATCAATCCGTAAAAATTATTATAAAAATGATGATGGATATTTGATGTTTAGAAAGTTGTGATAATATGAATACATATATACTTGGAATTGAATCAAGTTGTGATGAAACTAGTATGTCTATTGTAAAGAATGGAAGAGAAGAAATTGCGACTATTGTTCTTACACAAATGGATGTACATGCTCATTATGGTGGAGTTGTTCCTGAAATTGCAAGTCGTATGCATATAGAAAATATAACTCTTGTATTGGAAAGTTTATTACAAAAGGCTAATATGAAAGTAGAAGAGATAGATGCCATTGCAGTTACTTATGGACCTGGATTGGTTGGATCTTTACTCGTTGGAGTAGAGGCCGCAAAAACACTTTCCTATATATATAATAAGCCCTTAGTACCTGTGCATCATATTGCAGGACATATTTATGCTAATGCATTAGAAGAAGAAATGAAGTTTCCTTTAATAGCACTGGTTGTAAGTGGAGGACATACTGAACTCATATATATGAAAGAAGATTATTCTTTCCAAAAAATTGGTGGCACAGTAGATGATGCTGTAGGAGAAGCGTATGATAAAGTAGCAAGAGTCCTTTCGCTTTCTTATCCTGGTGGTCCTAAAATAGATGCTTTGGCATTACAGGGAAAGGATTCTTATCCTCTACCACTACCCATGAATGATTCAACTTATGATTTTAGTTTTAGTGGCCTTAAAAGTGCTGTAATTAATATAAATCATAATGAGAAACAAAGAGGGAATTCTATTATAAAAGAAGATCTAGCATGTTCTTTTCAAAATCGTGTTACTAAGATTCTTAGTAAGAAGACAAAACATGCATTGGAATCATATCATGTAAAGAATCTTATTGTTGCAGGCGGTGTTGCTGCAAGTAGAGGATTAAGAGAATCGCTTAGTAAAATGACTTCGGAAATTGGCGTTTCTATTCATTTTCCATCTATGAAATATTGCACAGATAATGCAGCGATGATTGCTGCTGCTGGTTATTTTGCCTATAAATTAGGTCATAGAGCTGATTTAACACTAAATGCTTCAGCAAACGCCTCTTTAAATGGAGGTAAATAAAATGAAATGTATTATCTTGTGTGCAGGGTATAGTGATGAAAGACTAGAAATGCAGAATGGGATACCTACTTGTTTATTAAAAATTACAGATCAAAAAATAATATTGGATTTTATTATTGAAAAGGTGATTTGTCTTAAGTGGATCGATCAAATTTTTATCACAACCAATCATGAATATTATTCTGCGTTAGTATCTTGGAAAAAAACACGAAATAATGATTGTATTATTATCAATGATACAATAGATAATAAAAATGATAGATTGGGAGCAGTAGGAGATATTGCATATACTATCAATTATCAAAATATAAATGATGATGTTCTCGTTATTTTTGGTGATAATTTATTTGATTTTTCGTTAGAGGATTTTATCAATCAATTTGAGAAAAATAGAAATATCCTAATAGCTGGTCAGATTGAGGAAAATAAAGAGATTTTATCACATTGTGGTGTAATAGAAATAAATCAACAAAATGAGGTTATGAAGTTTGAAGAAAAACCAGCTATTCCTAAGGGAAATATAAAATCACTTGGTATTTATGCCTTTCCATTGCATGTATTACCTCATATTAAGTTTTATTTAGAGGAGGGCAATAGAGCTGAAACCCCTGGATATTTTATTCATTATTTAATGAATAAAGAAAAGATTGATATGAGTATATTAAATGGACATTGGTTTGATATTTATACCAATGATGTACTGAAACAGGCTAGAATTCTTTGGAGTAAAAAAAATTAATCGTGTTTGATTAATTTTTTTTCTATATAACATACAGTATAATACATACATGTAGCCAAAATGCAAAGTAAAATAATACCACTCATAACTAAATTTAAATTAAATACTTGAGATCCATACATAATCAGGTATCCAAGGCCTTCTTTCGAAACTAGAAATTCTCCCATAATAACTCCGATGCAAGACATATAGGGAGAACTTATAAATAAAGGCTTTTTTGTTTAAGAACTTGCAAGTATTGGAGGAATTAGATGGGAAAATTAACCTGCCCGTTTTGTAATAGTGGGAATACATTTAATATTGCCTATGGATATTTAGGGGAAAAGAAAACGAAAAAGAATTATATTAACCAAGAGGACATTGGATTAAATGAATCTTATCGTAAGGGATTTGAAAAATATGACTTTGATGGTGAACGATTAATGAGCCATTTACCTAATCGTTATTGTAAGACTTGTAAGAATACTTTTCAATCTAGAAAAGTTATGTATACAGTTGATATATCAATCATTAACTTTATCATTTGTATTAACAATAACTATTATAGATATATCCTTGATTTTAGTGATAAAGAAAATCCAAAATATTCTTTAAGAATCAATTGGGTATCTATTAAAGAAAATGAATCACTTACAATTAATAACAAAAATAAAATTCTTTCTAGTTTTAAGAACTATAAGCCTAATCTATGGAATTGTCATTATGGTAAAAATTATGATTATGACAAATACTATTGGATATTAAAATGTACCTATTATAACGGAGCCTGCTATGTAAAAAGTGGTAATGATAAAGTACCTGACAATTGGAGGCATTTTATTAAACCATTTAAAGAAGTATTTAAAAGTAGTATCTTTGATTTAAAGTCCTAAAAAATTAGGATTTTTTTCATGTGTGAAAAAAGAAAGGGTGATTATGATGGCTGTATTTAAAGTTGAAAAAACGAAAAATTTTACAATTATGAGTAATCACCATCTACAAAATAAAAATCTAAGTTTAAAAGCAAAAGGACTTCTTTCTTATATGTTATCTTTACCTAATGATTGGGACTATTCACTTGTAGGACTTGTTGCTAATTCTAAAGAAAGTAAAACATCAATTAGAAATACTCTAAATGAATTAAAAGAAAATCATTATTTATCTATAACTAAGCTATATCCTAATCAAACGGAAAGTAAGAAAATCGAATATATTTATAATATCTACGAAGAACCTCATTTAGAACCATCTATGCAAAAGCAAGATACCGAAAACCAATACCTTGATTATCAATATCTTGAAAATGATACACAAATAAATACTAATAAACAAAGTATTAAAGAACAAACAGATAAAGAAGATAAAACCAAAAATAGGATTTTTGAAGATAACCATAATTTTTTAACTATTGATTTAATAGATAGGAAATACATTACAAAAGATGATACTGATATTTGTAATTATGACAAGTTATTTGAAAACCTATTAAATGAGTACGAAACAAACGATTTGTTGATGATTTTACATTATATTATTCCAAGAGTATTTGATCGTGATTTTGTTGATGAGAATGGCGAAAAAATAGCAAATAAATTTGGGTATCTAAAGAACTCTATATTAAATAATATAGCTAGACTAAAAAATAATGAACTTGAATGGGATGAAGAATTAGGATGGTTTAAAGATGTGGAAGAAGATTTAGATGAAGAAATAGAAATATAGCAATAGTTATATGAATGTGCTAAAAAAAATGTTATAATAATATAAAAGTTATTAAGGGATTACTAGAGTAGATATTATAAAAAATATAAATAGGAGGTATGAATGAAAAAAGGAAGTTTAAAAATTCTTGTATTAATAACTTTGTCTTTTATAGTGTTATTTTTAGGATTTAACAACAAAGATGTAAATGGAAATTTGACATTAGTTGGTGAAATATTAATGATAATTGGAGGAGGAATATTAGGATTTTTATTAGATAAATTTCTAACATTTGCTGAAGAAACTGATTTGTTTTTAATTATTCCAATTTTGCTAAATTGGAATAAAAATATTCGAGTATCATTTTCTTATCTATTTAGAATACAAGTTGATGGGACATATTTTTTAGTTCGAGGAAATAAGAAAAAGAAGTTTCAGCCTGTTGGAGGTGTTTACCAAAAATATAATGGTTCAAATGCTATTTTGAAAGATATTTTTCAAGAAGATGATGAAATGAAAAAAGGAAATGAAAAGGACTTACGAGGTAGAGTTAAAGGAAAAGATTTAAAAAAATTTATTCAGTGGTTTGGGAGCAGACAAGATAGAGAAATCACATGCCATAGAGAATTTTATGAAGAACTTATTAACTCTGGAATGTTAAATAAAAAACAATTTACAGAACTGCATTATTCCTATCTAGGGACACATAAAACCAGTATTTTTACTTCAGAGTATTATGGAAAAGAATTTTTACTTGCAGATATTTATGAGCTAGAACTAGATGAGAAGAAGAAAAAAGAATTTTTAAAATTGAAAGAAGAATATGACAAGGCTAAAGATAATAGTGAACTAAATTATGCTTTTGTGTCTGAGAATGAAATAAGGACACGACATACAACAAAGCGGAAAGATGATGACTATGAAATGGATATAAATAACCATACTTTTAAAATTTTGAAAGGAGAATATAAGTAATGAACTATAATGAGATAAATAATTGGCTTGAAGGTGAATTAAAAAAGTTAGACATTTCTCCAACTAACTATCAAAAGGCAGTTGATAGATATACATCAGTAGGAAACGTGTTGGAAAGCAAATTAAGAGACGAATATAATATAGATAGTCATGTTTACGCACAAGGATCATTTATGATTGGAACCGTAGTTAAGCCTTATGGAAAAGATAAAGAATATGATGTTGACATAGTGTGTGAATGTGATTTAACAAAAAATGATATATCTGCTAAAGAATTAAAAGAAACAATTGGAAATATTATTAGAAATGATGGAATATATGGAAAAATGTTATCGAAAGATGAGGGAAGAAGGACTTGGACTATTGAATATGCTGAAGATAGTGATTTATCCTTTCATATAGATGTCCAACCTAGTATTCCCAAAGATGACAGCCAATATGAAAAAGCAATTTCAACTACTACAAGATCAAAAAAAGATAACAATGATTATTATTGGGATAATGGAAATCCTTTGGGATTTAAGGATTGGTTTGAAGATGCTAATGCTAATTCGTATAATGAAGTTGCTTCTTTACAAAAAAGAATTTTATTTGAAAATAATACTTTTTATGCATCAGTTGATGATATTCCTAAACAACTAGTAGTAACTAAATTACAACGTCTTGTACAAATATTAAAAAGGCATCGTGACATTAGATTTGAAAATCATAAATACAAGGAAGATAAACCAAATTCAATGATAATTACAATTCTTGCTACTAAAGTATTTTTAGAAAGTAGTTCTAATTTATCTTTAATAGAACTTTTGAAACTTTTTTCGGATAAACTTACTACAAATTTAGATTTGTTCAAAAGAACAGAAGATGATATTACGGGTTTATTAATTGATAGAATAGATGGAGATTTCATAATAAATAATCCAAAAGTTGAAGAAAATTTAGCAGAAAGATGGAATGACTCCGATAATGATAAAAAACAAGCATTTTTTGATTGGGTTAGTTGGATTTCAACTGATATTCAAAAGCTAGCGAGTATGACTTCGTTAATGGAATATGAGCACAAAAGTTTTGATAATCTTATAAAAGAATATTCACATTCTAAAGCTGTTGTACTTAACGAACATAATAATAAGCCAAGAGATTTACAAAATAATCCTAAACCATGGAAAGAAAATGTATAACATATCTTCTGAATTAACAACATTGAATCAAAATTATGGTTTGGTAGGATTTGAGCAAAATGATGGATATATATTTTATGGAGATTTAAAGTTAAATCATAAATATAATAATATATCCTTGAAAAATGATTTATATATATCTATGTTTGTTCCTTTTTCATATCCAAACGAATTGCCAATAGTAAAGGATATTACTAAGAAGATTGATAGTGAATTTCATAAAAACAAAAATGATATTTTATGTTTAGCATGTGATGCTGAAATGTACTTAGATTTAAAAACAAGAGAAGATGTTACAATCTCAGATTTTATAGAGCGCTTTTTATTGCCTTACGTATATTCATATACATATTATAAAAAATATAGCAAAGTTCCTTTTGGAGATAGAGAACATGGAATATTAGGAATAATTGATTTTTATAAGGACTACTTTAAATTAGATGATAGACATATTACATTGCAATTTTTAAAATATATGGCATTTGAAAAGTACCGTGGTCATAATTTATGTTTATGTAAAAGTGGAAAAAAGTTAAGAAACTGTCATGGCATTGATATCATAACCTTGATTGAAAAGGTTGGAATAAATAATATATTAAGTGATTATAATATGTATCTAGAAGTGATGAAAGATATTAAACAACAAGAAAAAAGAAAAAGAATGGCAGAGTACAAAATAATACAACAGAAGAAACGATTGGAATATTATTTATTTCCACCTAAAAGTCCATTTGAAGTATCTATATCTAAATTCTATGAAAGATATATAAAATAATGATGTTGAATAAATATGAAAGGAGGAACTAGTAGATGAACATGGATAATTTAAAGGATCTAATTTTATACCAAAGCGAAAATACAAATAAGACTATTGAAGTGCTATATGATAATGAAGATTTTTGGTTAACACAAAAAATTATGGGGGAGCTTTTTAATGTAGCAGAAAATAATATTACGTATCACTTACAAAATATCTTTAAGAGCGGAGAATTAAAAGAAAATTCAACTACTCAAAAAATTAGAGTAGTTCAAAAAGAAGGAAAAAGACAAATTTCAAGGGAAATAAATTTCTATAGCTTAGATGCTATTATTGCAGTAGGTTATCGTGTTAATTCAAAAGAAGCTACTGATTTTAGAATATGGGCTACAAATACTTTAAAAGAGTATATTA
>CANPPW010000034.1 GCA_947576095.1 uncultured Mycoplasmatota bacterium
ATTTTGAGTCACTTTTATTTAATTTTTTGTTTCACATCATTTACAAACGTACAAATATTTAAAATTATAAAATTTTATAAAAATATTTTAGGAAACAGGAATTTATTGCCTTAAATAGTGATAGGAGCTGAAAACGATGAGGGTTATTTTTATTACCCCTTCTAATGAGCAATTTAAAATTGATTTAAAGATATTGTAATTTTTAGTAAAATGATTTGTGAGAAATATATACAGGAAAGTGAAGAACATAAGAATAAGTTTGAAAAATTTGCTGAGAATGATTCTCTTTTTCCTGCTTACTATGATTTTATGAATTTATCGTCTTAGATTTATTCAATTGGGGATTCCATTTTATAAAGATTGTTATGGTATATCATCAATGAGTTAAATGAAAATCAAGCATCTTTCAAGAGAATGTACACTGGATTACGAAAGTCTACAAAGAAATTCTGATAAGGAAGTAGATGTACTTTATCCAGGCGGTACAAAATCTTTAGATCACAAGACATTCATTCAAGAATATGAAGAGGGTTTTTTATTACAGGATGGTAGTTGGATTTCTATAAAAAAACTTGTGAATCATCGCAAATTATTTTTAGTATACCTTGTTCAAGCATCAATTTTACAAGGGAATATTTGTGATGATATGGAAATGTATAATAGAGAGCAAAGGGATATATTAGAATATTCGTATTATCGTTTAGGACTTGCATTATTAGGATCAAAGAATCCTAGGTATGCTATATATGATCAATATTTAATCACAGAGATGCAAAGAAATATTTTAGAATCTTTGCAATTAGATCCAGATATTGATGCCTCTATACAAGCCGATTTTCATAATCCATATAGAAGTAAAACGTTTTTTTAAAGAAAAAATAGAATCTTTTCCATTACCCCCTTTAGGGAGTTTTTTATTTGTCAGATTGTTGACATTTTTTTTAACAGGGAGTAATATAATAGTATGGCAACTGACAAATGAGTTGAGGGGTGTATGTCATGCAAAAGAAAAAAATATTGTATCAGATTAAGTTATTAGAAACACTTATTATAAGGACATTTGCAAAAGATATAGAGAAAATACATCTTGCCTCATTACCTTGTTCTTTGACCCCTACACAGGTTCAAATTATTGAATATATAATAGATCATGAAAGTGATGAAATTTATCAAAGAGATTTGGAAGAAGTTTTGAATTTAAGAAGAGCAACTGTTTCAGGTGTGTTACAAACGATGGAAAGAAATGGATTATTAGAAAGAGTCACTCATGATTCCGATGCGAGAGCTAAAAGAATAATTTTGAATAAGAAATCAAAGGAATTATTTTCTCAAAGCGAAAAGAAGATAGAAGAGATTGAAAATGTCATGCTTCAAAATATCTCAATGGAGGAATTAGATACTTTTTCTAAGGTACTTTTAATTATGAAAGAAAATCTTATACAGAAAAATAAAACTAGTAAATAATATATAAACTTTGTAAAAGAAAGGAGAAATTTGGTATATTTTGTTGCCAAATATATCAGAACAATTATGATAAAATTATTAAAAAACTTTTCAAAAAAAGAATGGATTTTGATTGGAATATCATTCATTTTAATTTTTGCTCAAGTATGGTTAGAACTAAAAATGCCTGATTATATGTCAGAAATTACAATGCTTGTTCAAACGGAAGGAAGCAAGATGAATGATATACTTTTAAATGGTGCATATATGATTGCATGTGCCTTTGGAAGTTTAGCTTCCTCTATTTTTGTAGGATATTTAATTGCAAATATTTCGGCTAATTTTTCTATGAAAACAAGAAAAAAATTATTTGATAAAGTAGAAAACTTAGCAATGCAAGAAGTGAAGAGGTTTTCTACAAGTAGTTTAATTACAAGAACAACAAATGATATTACTCAAGTGGAGATGCTTATTGGAATGGGATTACAATTATTAGTAAAAGCACCTATTACGGCAATTTGGGCTGTTACTAAAATTTTGAATAAAAGTTGGCAGTGGAGTGCAATTACTGCTGTGGCTGTTATCATTTTACTTTCTGTGATTGCTTGTCTGATTACAATTGTGATGCCAAGATTTAAAATTGTACAAAAATTAACAGATAAAATCAATGGTGTTACTAGGGAAAATCTAACAGGAATCAGAGTAGTTAGAGCTTTTAATGCTGAAAAATATCAAGAAGATAAATTTGAAGATGTAAATCGAAGTCTTACGAATATGCAACTATTTAATCAGAAATCATTTGCAATTATGTCACCTATCATGTACCTTGTCATGTATTTTTTAACACTATCTATTTATTTTGTGGGTGCATATCTTATCAAAGATGCCTTGATGGCTAATAAACTCACTTTATTTGGGGATATGATCGTATTTTCTTCTTATTCAATGCAAATTATTATGTCATTCTTAATGCTCGCTATGATTTTTATGATGTTACCACGTGCTGGCGTTTCTGCCAAACGTATTAATGAGGTTTTAGATACCAATATTAGTATTGAAGATGGAAAAATTAACAATAATCAAAAATATAAGGGGATTGTTGAATTTAAAAATGTATCTTTTAAATATCCTGATGCTGAAGAATATTTATTAAAAAATATTTCCTTCAAAGCCAACCAGGGGGAAACAGTTGCTTTTATTGGTTCAACTGGATCAGGAAAATCTACTTTGATTAATTTGGTTCCTAGATTTTATGATGCAACAGATGGTGAAGTTTTAGTAGATGGAGTGAATGTAAAAGAGTATAAACAAACAGCACTTCATCAAAAATTAGGATATATACCACAAAAAGCTGTTATGTTCGATGGAACTGTAAATACAAATGTTGCATATGGAGATAATGGAAAAGGAAAAATAACCGAGAAAAAAGTAAAAGAGGCGATTCGTGTTGCCCAAGGGACAGAATTTGTAGAGAAAATGGATGATTCATATCATTCACATATTGCCTCAGGTGGAACCAATATTTCTGGTGGTCAGAAACAAAGGCTTGCTATTGCAAGGGCTATAGCACGTGATCCTGAAATTTATATTTTTGATGACTCTTTTTCTGCTCTTGATTATAAAACAGATTCTGTGTTAAGACGTGAACTTAAAAAATATACAAAAGATGCAACAAGTCTTATTGTTGCACAGAGAATAGGAACCATTATGAATGCTGATAAAATTATTGTTTTGGATAATGGTGAGTGTGTAGGTATGGGAACACACAAAGAATTACTTAAAAATTGTGAAGTATATAAGCAAATCGCTTTGTCACAACTTTCAAAGGAGGAATTAGAAAATGGCGAATGAAAAAAGACCAAAAATGGGGCCAGGTATGCATCCTCCAGTAGGGGATAAAGCACAAAATTTTAAAAGTGCAATGTTGCGTTTACTAAAAGAATTAAAAGGATTTCAGGTTTTGATTGTGATTTCACTAGTTTTAGCTGTATTAGGATCTATATTATCTATTTTTGCCCCTAATAAATTATCAGAATTAACCGATGAGATTTCAAGTGGATTGGTTTTTGATAGCAAAAATTTAGAAAAGGTATCTAAACATATTACTTCTAGTTTAGAGGAAGAGAGTCTAGCTAAAGTTTTACCTGATATTTTAAAAGTAGATATAACAAAAGAAATGATTAAAGAAATTATGGAATCAGAAGATATATCTATAGATGATAAAAGAGAATTTCAAAAATTTTTAGAAACCATAGATAAAATGGACCAAGGTGCATTTTTGAAGGGGCTATCTATATTACCTGATCGTATTAAAAATAGAATTTTTAAGGATTCTACTTATAATGATGTAAATATTTCTGCAACAGATAAAATAGAATTTTTAAAAAAGATAAACAATCAGGATATAAAAAGAGAGAATATACAAATTCCTGATAGTATTCAAACTGCCTTATTGAAAGAATTTACCATAGATGGTATTAAAATCTCATCATCAGATCAGATAGAATTTTTGAAGATTATGAGTACTATGAAAAAAGATGTAGAGGCAAAAGTATTATATGAAAATATCGATAAAATGCCTAAAAGTATTCGAAAAATTTTAGAACCATCTATGAATATGAAAAAGATAAAAGCCTTGGCTATTTTTCTAGCTAGTTTATATGTATGTAGTGCTTTATTTACTTATATTGAATCAATTGCTATGACAGATGTTTCTAATAAGTTTGCTAAAGGATTAAGAAAGAGGATTTCTACTAAAATTAATAAACTACCACTTAAATATTTTGATAATCATGCTACAGGTGATATTTTATCTAGAGTAACCAATGATGTAGATACAATTGCACAGTCTATGAATCATTCACTAGCGACTTTAGTTAGTGCAGTTACTTTGTTTATAGGAACACTTATCATGATGTTTTATACAAACTATATTATGGCTATTACAGCTATTCTGTCTAGTTTATTAGGATTCGTATTTATGTTTATGGTACTTGGTAAATCACAAAAATATTTTGTATCACGTCAGGAAGAACTTGGACATTTAAATGGACATATTGAAGAAGTTTATTCAGGTCTTAATGTTGTAAAAGTATATAATGGAAAAAAAGAAGCAGATGAAAAATTTGATTTGTATAACAAAAATGTATATGAAGCCAATCGAAAAAGTCAATTTCTATCTGGCCTTATGATGCCTATGATGAATTTTATTGGAAATTTTGGATATGTTGCTGTTTGTATTGTAGGTGCACTTCTTACTATGAATGGACACATTCGCTTTGGTGTTATAGTGGCTTTTATATCTTATGTACGTCTATTTACATCTCCCTTATCACAAATTGCTCAAGCAATGACTTCTCTTCAATCAACTGCTGCGGCAAGTGAAAGAGTATTTGAGTTTATTGATGAAGAGGAAATGAAAAATCAAGATCATGTAAAGAAGTATCTAAAGAAAGAAAAAGTAAAAGGAAAAATTGAATTTAAAAATGTGACTTTTACATACGATGGTAATGATCATCCAACCATTAATAACTTTAGTGCTACAGCAAATCCAGGCCAAAAGATTGCGATTGTTGGACCAACTGGTGCTGGAAAAACAACAATGGTAAATCTGCTTATGAAGTTTTATGAAATTAGTGGTGGGGATATTAAAATAGATGGTGTTTCTACAAACAATTTAACAAGAGAAAATATTCATGAGCTTTTTACAATGGTATTACAAGATACATGGCTTTTTAACGGAACTATTAAGGAAAATATTGTATATAATAGGCAAAATGTTGATGATGAGAAAGTAAAGGATGTTTGTAAAACAGTAGGACTTGATCATTTTATTAAAACTTTACCAAATGGGTATGATTCTGATATTTCTGATAATGATAGTGTATCAGCGGGTCAAAGGCAACTTTTAACTATTGCCAGAGGTATGATTGAAGATGCACCATTTCTAATATTAGATGAAGCCACCTCTAATGTAGATACTAGAACAGAAGAACTTGTTGCCAAAGCAATGGATAAATTAACTGAAGGAAAAACCTCTTTCATTATTGCTCATAGATTATCTACTATTAAAAATGCTGATTTAATTTTAGTTATGAAAGATGGGAATATTATTGAACAAGGAAATCATGAGCAGTTAATGGAGCGAAAGGGATTTTATGCAGATTTGTATAATTCTCAATTTGAATTATAAAAAGGGGGGATTTTATGATAAAAGATTTTGTAATCACAATTGGTAGGGAATATGGTAGTGGTGGCAAATATATTGGAGAGCAAGTCGCTAAAAAATTAAATATTCCTTTTTATGATAAAGAACTCATTACAAGGACATATGAGAAAAGTGGATGTAACTATTCTAAGTTAACGGAATATGATGAAACAAAAAGAAATAAAATTTTAAAATTATTTGATTTATTTAATATGGATCAGTATGCTGATGGTCTTTCTTCTGATGTTTATCAATCTTTGATGAACAATACCATTAAAGAAGTATCTCAAAATGGTCCTTGTGTAATTTTGGGAAGAAATAGTAACCGTATTTTAAAAAATGATGGAAATGCATTTCACATCTTTATTTATTCAAATAATTTAGATTTTAAGGTAAAGAGAAAAATGGATCTTCTTCATATGGGGTATGATGAAACACTTAAAAAATTAAAACAAATAGACAAACAAAGAAAAAATTACTATGAATCTTTTGATAAAAATAGTAGTTGGGGAAATATTAGAGAATATGATTTTTGTATAGATTCGTCTATTTTAGGTGTAGATGGAACCGTAGATTTCATTGTAAACATTTATATGCAACTTTCGAATAAACATTAAAGTATTAAACAGGGCTATTCCTGTTTTTTTGAATTGTGATATAATAAAAAAAAGAGGTGATATATGGAATCTTTAGAAAAAAATAATGATTTGCATGCACTGAAAAAGAAGTATGATAAAATGCAAATAAAATATGGAGCAAAAGAATTGGATGCTATTTATTATGGGGGATGTATACATAATCCAGATGTTTGTTTTGTATTTATGAATCCCACTGGGAGAAATATCGCCAGCGAGAAAACTTGGTGTGGTCCTAAATATCCTTGGTTAGGAACTAAAAATATTTGGAAACTCTTTCATTCTATTCACTTAATAGATGATGAACTTTATGATGAAATTTTAAAAAAAAGACCAAAGGATTGGGATTATGATTTTTGCGAGAAAGTTTATAGATGTGTAGAAGAAAAACACTTTTTTATTACAAATCTTGGAAAATGTACGCAGTTAGATGCTAGACCTCTTTCTGATGCCACATTAAGCCAATATTTAAAGTTACTTTTTAGGGAAATTGATATTATAAAACCTAAAATTATTATTACATTTGGAAATCAAGTAAGTTCTATTTTTTTGAATGAAAAAATTACGGTTTCTACTTGTAGGAAAAAATACTATGAAAGAGAAATTCACCATATTCAGTATAAGGTATTTCCAGTATTTTATCCTGTTGGGAATGGTATTTTTAATATTGAAAAAGCAATTGAAGATATTAAATTTATTATAAATCATTATATAGAAAAATGAGATAAGTCAATTTTTTGGTTATATGCATAAGTTTCAGATAAAGGTTCAAAATAGGAATAGAGGGATGGATATGAATAAGGACAAAAATGAAATTAATGTATTAGATGAGTTAAATAAGGAGACTTGTATGGGCAGAGATGCTATTCATTTTATTTTAAGTAAGGTAAAAGATGAGAGACTAAAAGAAGAGTTGGCTGTACAATATGATGAATATAAAAAGATATCTGATGAGATATGTAGATTGTATCCAGAGTATAATGAAGATAAACCACATGAGACTACAACGATGAATAAGGTTATGACTTGGTATGGTATCGAAATGAAAACACTAATGGATACTAGTACATCTAAGATTGCGGAATTACTTTTACAAGGAACAAATATGGGAATTATTGAAGGAAGAAAATTATTGAATCATAAAAAAACAGATGAGGAAGTTCATCGATTAGTCGAAAAGTATGTTGATATGCAAGAGAATGCTGTTGAAAAATTAAAAACATTTTTATAATATAGTATGATTTTGTAAAATTCATATTATTGAAAAAGAACAGTAAATGTCCTCAAGTTTAGACAGTTTATAAATCAATTTAAAATAGAGGATTGTAACCTGTAATTTACAGGAGACAGTCCTTTTAATTTCACTTTAATTCTACCATAATTGTAATATTTAATATAGTCATCGATTGTTAAAATTAATTCATCTATTGTTTTATAATTATTCTCTTGGTCATAAAACATTTCTGTTTTTAAAACGGAACTTAAACACTTTTAAGAATCAAAAATCTAGGAAGCCATTGAAAAATGGTT
>CANPPW010000035.1 GCA_947576095.1 uncultured Mycoplasmatota bacterium
TCATAAATAATCTCATTTCCTCCATTTCAATACTTTTTATAATTCAAATTCTTTTACATATTCTTTTATTTCATCTTGATAGGTTATTTCTCTTGTATTATCTTCACAACTAAAATAAAGACTATCGTTATTTTTATCTACAACTTTGATATTGTTACGATTTACTAAATAGATTTTAAATTCGTTGATATTAAGATTTTGTTTTAGATAATCTAAAATATAATATTGTGGAATAGTATCAACTTTATTTTTTAAAATATCAACATTCGTTAATTCTTGCATAATCTTCCTCCTTTCAAATTTGTTCACACAACAAAAAAACTTGTATTTCTACAAGCCACTCTCTAAAATTAGACAGAGTTATCCTAGAGGCATTATTTTAAATCTTCGCCCCTAAGATCATATTGGTTCATTCTATTACTAGAATAGGTACTAACATAAGCCTTAATATCTTACTGTACCTTTCTTAACTACGTTCCTATCAACTTTTTAGTTAAGTGTTATGGTGTACATTCCTGTACTATACTCTTGATATACTAGATATTTTAATTGTTCTAATATATCTAGACTCTTTTTCAAACCCTTATTTTTTATTTTAATGGTTTGTTGTATTTCGCCTATATTTATATCGGTGATAATTCTATCGAACCCTTTACTATAAATATAAGAGTAAATATATTTTGTTTCTTTTGGAATTCTTTTATCTTTCCAAATCTCTTTTGGTATTTGAAACTTATTTATAGGCATTCCTCCTTTCTTTTTGATGAGTTTTACATCAAAACTGCAACTAGTGTATCATTATAAATTGAGTTTGTCAACATAGTAATTACAATTTTGTTGATTATTACAACAATATGTGTTATACTTAATTCAACAAACGAAAAAGAGGTGTATAAAAATGTTAAAGAAAAACACTACTGAACTTGGTAAAACGATAAGTGAAGCAAGAGAAAAACTAGGAATATCACAAAGAGAGTTATCTCGTAAAGCAAATATGGATTGTGCCGAAGTATCAAGAATAGAGGCTGGCAAAAGATTAAAACCAAACATTTTATATCTAAAAGGAATCGCTGAAACTCTAGGACTTAGTTTAGTTAAACTTATGAAACTTGCTGGCTATGATGATGTAGATATAAATTGGGGAAAAGATTTATCAAGTAAAAGATCTACAAGTGATTATCAAGAACAAATTAAATCTTACGAACAATTTTATTTTGATGTTTTAGAAGAATTAGAAACAAGAAGAAAAACTGACTTTGCTATTAAAGGTGGAATTGCTGATTTAATTGATAAGTTAGAACTTGCTAAAATAGAAAATAAAGAAATATCAAATGATGAAATATTAGATAGACTAAAAGAACTAATACCTATGATTAGACCTAACCTAGAAAAACTAGATAAATCAAAATACCCTAAATTTGATAGAGGGTTATTTCCTAAAACTGAAATAAAATCTACTATAAAATTAAATACTCTAACAGGGAAATTTATAGATGAAGAAAAATAAAATTACGAACATGTTTTGTTTTTACGTTAGTAAAAATGAAAGTGGGAAAAGTAATTTTATTTATCATTACTTTTGATTTATCAAAAGAAAAAATAACCTTTTTGCTTTAGTCGATAGACTTTAGCAATTAGGTTATTTTTATTAAAAAGACGTGGCACGTTTCTGTTTGCTTTAGCAAATGAAAGTGGCGATAGTCTTTTTCTTTTTATGAAACGATAGTGTAATAAAAAGGCAACAATATTACTTACGTTAGTTTGTAATATGTTGCTTAAAAGGGGTTTCAAAAGGGCTTCTCCCTTTGCACACATCGTTATTGGCTCTGCCAATATCGTAGTGTGTTACCTAGTCGTCAAGAACTAGGTTTTAACCGAGCCATTAGTTACAACGTTTCTTTTGGCTCGGTTCTCGCTTTTTGTATCTCGTAGAAATTGTAATTTAATCTTCGATTTTCATAATAATATCGTATGCAACAAAACATTCTTCTTTTGATAGTTTTGTTTCATTAACAAGATATTCTATTGCTTCATCTTTAGTAGAAAAATCTTTTAATATATTCTTTACTTCTTTAAATTTCTCAATAACTTTTTTAATTTCATTATTCATATTCTCATCTCACTTTCAAATTGTAATTTATCTTTTAAAGTAACCTGTAATAGTTCCTTTTTGTAAAATATGTCCATTCATTGCTTTTAGTAATTTCTTTTTCATAATATTAGGTGATAATTCTAAAATAGTATCTAACGAATAAACTGTATATCTATAATTGTGTTTTTGAAATTTTGGTGGTTTTGCCCCTGCATATTTATGGAAGCCATAAGCAATACCTTGCATAACATTATCCATATTACCAACACTCTTTGGAATTACAGAATTTGCTTTTATATTCCAAGCAATCCAATGAGTAAAGTTTTTTATTGGATGACTTAAATCTTCTAAAATTATCACTAGACTTTTTGCTCTGTCTGATAAATTTTTAATTCTAAATTCTGGAGATATATTTTTTCCATAACCAGTATATTCTATTGGAATCATATCTCCATTCTTAAAAGTTGTTTCAAATTCTAATTTGTCATACTCCATAAATAACACCTCACTTTCAAAGTGTAAGCTATTAATTATATTAGGTTCAAGAAATGCCCTACAACTCCAATAATACTTCCTAAAACGATAGACATAATTGTCATTGCTATTGGACTTTTTTTATCTTCTTTTGCTACTAGAATAATTACTGGAATAGCCATAAGTATAGAAACTACTCCACCTCTTAACCACCATAAATTTCCAAACCAATTAATCCCAAAGATAACAAAAGGAACTATTAAATAATATACAAATGCTGATAGTGTTGAGTATTTATCAACTTCCATTTTAATCATTGGTAATACATCTATTACTCCTGCAACTATTCCAATCAATAATGTTAATAAGAAATTCATTTATTTCACCTCCCTTCTATATGTTTGATTACAAGATCTATAAGTGATTTTCATTTCATAACTATTCACTTTTTTATCTAGTACTGTAATTAAAGACTCATTATCTTTAGAACAACAAAATCTATTTTTTATGATGATTAATTCATTATTACACTTTTTCCCTATCTTGCTATCTTCAAAATCTATTATTACACTTCCTTGACTTCCACAGTTACATTTATATTTTAATTCTAACCTATCATAAGTTGAATAACATAAATAACCTATACTTTCATTACATTTATCACAATACATCTAACCTCCATAATTAGTTGCTAGTCTTGTATTTACTAATTCTTTATTTTTTATCACTCTTGACATAAATATTTTTCCTATACTTATTGTAATTTGTATTACTGATTATATTTCCTTTATATTTCTTTTAAATCCATAATAAGTTGTCAAAAAATATATAATATATATTACCAAGAAAACTAATAAACTCTCAATAAAATATCCTAAATAAATAAATTCATTAGTTAAAGTAATTTGGAATAATTTATTCATAGACATTATAGTACAAAAACTAACTATTATTGGATAAACAACTGGGAATATAAAGTATATAATTAATTGTTTAAACACAATTTTGTAAAGTTCATTATCTCCAACACCTAATTTACTTAATACTTGATAACGATATTTATACTTGGTAGAATCACTTAATGATTGAATTGCTAAAATTGTTCCAACTACTGCTATAAATATTAAAGCTAGATAAAAACAGATAAATGATGTTATTGTTATAAAGCCCTTATTTGAAGCCTCTATTTCTCCTCTTACTTTAATATTTCCAATAGAAAAGCCAGATAATTTTGGATCATAGAAATCAGTCAATTTTCTAGCAAATTCTTCAGTTGTTTTTTCTTTAGTATTAATAATTAAATGCGTTTCAACAATATCTAAATTTTCTACTGCCGAATCGGGAACAACAACTATATATCCATATCCAATTCCCCAGGCAAATGTATATCCATCACTTGAAATTTCTTTTTGTTTCAAAGTAATACCATTTGATAAAGTTATTTCTTTTAGTTCTGGAGAATTTTCTAAATCATTTTTTAATTCTTTCATAATATTTAAATAATATTCATTGTCTTTTAAGGTAATTGTTGGTTTTCCTCTCATTTCCAATAATTTATTAAAATCGTTTAGTTTAATTACACTAGTTGGTCTAGTCAAACCTAAAACTTTTTTAATACTATCATTCTGATCATAACCATTATAAACATATTGTTCATTTATTGTATAATCTTCATCTATAAAGGTTACAAATTTATCAACCTCTTCAGGATTCAATTCTATTGCAATATCATAAGGGCAAGTTGTATCCATTTGATACTCAAAAACACCTTTAAATAAATTGGAAAGATTTAATACTACAAATGTTAAAGTAATTAAAACTGTTATTGTTCCTAAAGTAAAACTCATGCTTTTTACTTTAGAAGAAAAGGTTCTTGCAATAAATAAATTATTTCCCTTATATTTTATATTTCTTCTTTTTAAAACATAATTTAAAATAAAATCTGATAAAGTAGTCGTTACTCCATAAATACTAAAGATTATTAAGAATATACATAATAATATAATCGCAAATGATGGTTCATCACTAATATCATTAAACTGCATATCAAAAAGAATTAGAGATAATATACCTAGAAATAATGAAATTATAAAATAGAATTTTCTATGTTTTTTATTTTTATGAATCAACTTTTCATTTTGTTTTTCAAAATAAAGCAAATTATAAATACTCATTTTTTTAATTCTTCTTCTAGAAAGAAATAAAACAAAAAAATAAATAAATATAATATATAGACCAGATAATAAAATTGGATACAATCCAAAATCCATCTTAATCAAATGGGGTAATTCAAAAATATTCATAATAATGCTAGACATTATTATACTAAACAATATTCCTATTGGAATTGAAAAAATGAAAGCGAAGAATCCCAATATAATGTTTTCTAAAATAAACATTTGAGTTATTTTATTTTTTTTAATACCTAATAATTCGTATGTACCAAATTCTTTACTTCTCTTTTGAAACATAAATTTTGTTGTATAATTAATCAAAAAACCTACAATAAAAATTACAATAGCACTTGTAAAATACATAGCAACTTTAAAATTTGCCATTGTACTGCTTAATTCTAAAACTTCTTTTGAATTACTTATTAAATTAAATGCAAACATAAACGAAAAAGACAATATTACAGTAATTAGATATATTACATAATTCTTAATACTTCTTTTTGCATTCATTTTAGCTAATTTACTTAACATTTTCTACATCTCCTCCAAGAAGTGTAAGAACATCAAGTATTTCATTAAAAAATTCTTTTCTTGATTTATTTTCTCTTAAAATTTCATTAAATAATTTTCCATCTTTTAAAAATAAAACTCTTTTACAAAAACTGGCACTAAAAGTATCGTGCGTTACCATTAAAATCGTTGCTTTTAATTTCTCATTCAGTTCATTCATTGTTTCAAGTAACATTTTAGATGATTTAGAGTCCAATGCCCCCGTTGGCTCATCTGCAAGTATTAATTTAGGATTACATATCAAAGCTCTTGCACAAGCACATCTTTGTTTTTGTCCTCCTGATACTTCATAAGGAAATTTTTGCAAAATATCTTCAATACCTAATTTTTTTGCTAGATCTCTTACTTTAGAATCAATATCATTTTTATTTTCTCTATTAATTATTAAAGATAAAGATATGTTTTCTTCAATATTTAGTGTATCTAATAAATTAAAATCTTGAAAAATAAATCCTAAATTATTCTTTCTAAAGTCTGCAACTTCTTTTTCCTTTATTTGAGTTATATCTGTACTACCTACGAAAATTTGTCCTGATGTTGCCTTATCAATAGTTGATATAACATTTAAAAGAGTTGTTTTTCCAGAACCTGATGCTCCCATAATAGCAACAAATTCTCCTTCATTGATTTTAAAAGTAATACCATCAACTGCTTTAGTAATATTATTACTATCACCATAATATTTTTTTACATTATCTAATTTTAGAATTTCTTTCATAGATATTCCTCCTCAATAAATTCCGATTTTTCTTTCTCCAATTATATCAAAAAAGAACAAGTCATAAATACGATTTGTTCCCTAAATTGAAATTTGAACCGCACCACAAGGTGGGGTTTTTTGATACAATAAAAAGAGCCCCACCCGGCAAGGAGGACTCATAAATGAATTATACCCAATTAACAGAAAAAAAGAAAGCCCAAATTGATATTTTACTTGATCAAGGATTATCTATGAGAAAAACAGCTAAAGTATTAGGAATACATCATTCTACAATATCAAGATATAAAGCAGGAAAATATAAAAAAAGGAAAATAGATATAGAAAAGAAATATGAAATATTTATAAAATATTTATTTGACCATTATGATCGTAGAACATGTTCAATTGAAATATGCATTCATAAATTTAAGCAAAGTCATGTAACCGTCAAATGTCCAACAGTAAAACAAGTATATAATTGGATAAATGAAGGGAAAATATTTTTAACTAAGGAAAAACTATGTTATAAAAAAAGAAGAAAAAAACGAAAAAGCGGAATGATGGAACATTTCCAATGGAATTTAGAACATAAAACAGTATTACCAATAAGTTTAAGACCAAAAAACATAGAATTAAGAAACGAAATAGGACATTTAGAGATAGATAGTATAGTGGGAAAAAGAAATGAATATGATTCAATCATATCAATAGTAGACAGATGTACACGAAAGATATGGTTAATAAAAGCAGAATATAAGAATGAATATTACATTGATAAAAAAATATATGAATACATAATAAAACATCAGATACCAGTAAAGTCAATAACAGTAGATAATGGGCTAGAATTTAATGCACTTGGATTAACAGCAAAAAAATTAAGAGTAAAGCTTTATAAGTGTGATCCTTACTGCTCATTTCAAAGAGGGACAAATGAAAGAATGAATGGAATGGTAAGGAGATTTATCCCAAAAGGAAGATCATTAAAAATGATCCCACAAATATATTTAGATGATGTTGCTTTTGAAATTAATTTTATGCCTAAGAAAATATTTGACTTTAAATCAAGTTTTGAGGTAGAATCAAAGTATTAAAAGTGGTGCGGTTGAAATTACAATTAAAAGAACAAGTCATAAATACGATTTGTTCTAAAAATTGTAATTTATTCACAACTTCCATTTTTTGATTTAAAATAATTTTCGACATT
>CANPPW010000036.1 GCA_947576095.1 uncultured Mycoplasmatota bacterium
TCTTTAGTATATCATTACTCAAGATTTCCGTGTCTATATATCTATCCTAACACCAGACAAAGATTAGATAATCTTGTCAATAGAATAAATGAAAATATTAATAGTATGCTTGATAGAAAAGAAAACTTTAATGGTTCTACTAGAAAATTTATTTTCCTTTTTTACACTGTTCTAGGTTAAATTCTATATTATCAAATAAATTAATACAAGTTACTCATTCATTTTTATCTCTAATAATTTGTTTGTCATGAACTCCCATTCATTAGGACAAAAAGTTTAATTTAGAATCCTATAAAAAACTGATAAAAAGACTTTTTATATCTTAATATCAGTTTTTATTTTAACCACCTTTCCAGTAGTCCTAAAATATTTTATTTTTGGGCTGGAAGATTACTCTCGAGAAATTGCTCAAATACTCTCAATCCATATTCTTTATTATAATAGTTGGGAAATTCATTTAAATGGACCAAAGCAATTTTGGCAGTTATAATTAAGTCATTATTGGTAACATTTGTCTTTGGACTTATAAGCCCATGTTCCAATTCAATATTTATACCATCTAAAAATTCTTCTATCGTGAATTGATCAAATTCAATATTTAATATTTGAGCCACCTCTTTAGCATCTCTTAAAGTATACATATAATCACCACTATAGTATACACCATTTTTTTTTAAAATTTACAAATTATTTTTTTTGTACTTTAGAAAAATAGGCACTTGCAATACAAAACCAAGCACTTCCTAATATAAAATATAGAATTTCAAAATGGATTATATAAGAAATAAAAAAACAAACAGACGCCAAATAAGCTAGTACAACTGTAATAGTCTGTGATCTTTTCATATCATACAGCTCCAATCTATAACTCCTCTTATATCCTCTATTTTAGTTAGATTCTTCAAAGATCCTTTATTTTCGACATAGACATTATATTTACATTTTTTATTTATATTTCAAATTTTTTCGCATTTCTCTATCTAAATCTCTTTGTTTTATCGCTTCTCTTTTATCAAAGTTCTTCTTTCCTCTAGCAATACCTAATAAAATTTTAGCCTTATTTTTTTCAAAATAAAGTTTTATTGGTACTAATGTGAAACCATCCAAATCAATTTTTATTCTTAGTTTCCTAATTTCTTTTTTATGCAATAATAACTTTCTTGTTCTCGTCTCCTCATGATTAAAACGATTCCCTTCTTCATATTTACTAATATGCATTCCCAATAGAAAAATCTCATCATTTTTTATAATTGCATAACTATCCTTTAACTGGGCACTCCCTTTACGGATTGATTTAATTTCAGTACCTTTAAGAACAATACCTGCTTCATATGTTTCCAGTATTTCATAATCATATCTTGCTTTTCGATTTAATATTTCCACGATTTCATCTCTTTCTGTTTCTATTATAAAGGATTTTTTCTATTATGAAAAGAAAAAACTCTATAAATAGAGTTAAACTTCTAATATTTCAGTTGTATCTTCAGCAATTTCAAAATCAACTGTTTTAGCCTCTTTATTAGCATTCTTGACTTTAACTGCAATAGTATCCCCTAAACGATACATTTTCTTAGTTCTTGTACCAATAAAAGCATATTTAGACTCATCAAAAATATAATGATCATCCTTTAAATCATCAACACGAACCAATCCTTCAATTAAATTAGGAAGCTCTACAAAAATTCCAAAACTCATAACAGAAGAAATCATACCTGTATATTCTTCTCCTATATGCCGCATCATATATTCTGCCTTTTTCATATCATCTACTTCTCGTTCACACTCAATACTAGCACGTTCTCTTTCTGATGAATGTTCAGATATATAAATCAGTTTATTATCCCAATAATTAATGGTTTCCTTATCCATTTTATTTTGAAATAAATAGGTGCGAAGGAGTCTATGAACAGTGGTATCTGGATACCTTCTAATTGGTGAAGTAAAATGTGTATAATATTTACTAGCAAGACCAAAATGACCAATATTTACCTTATCATACACAGCTTTTTGCATACTTCTCAATAATAAGGAAGATAAAATGTGAAATTCCTTTTTCTCCTTTAAATTTAAAAGTATATTTTGCATAGCTTTTGGTGTAATATCTTTCACTTTATCCTGAATAGAATATCCTAACGATTTCACAAAATTTACAAATGTAGTGATTTTTTCTTCATTAGGTTTTCCATGTACACGATAAATAAAAGGAAGTTCCATAAAATATATGTGTGTTGCGATCGTTTCGTTAGCCGCAATCATAAAGTCCTCAATTAATTTTTCACCAATACCTCTATTTCTTAAAACAACATCAATAGCTTCCCCTTTTTCATTGACAACAATCTCTGATTCGTCAATATCAAAATCAATATATCCACGTGTATCTTTGTTTTTACGAAGAATAGAAGCAAGCCTCTCCATATCATGTAATACATCTACATAAGACTCATATCCTTCTGGAATTTTATGATTTTCCAAAATTTGGTTTACATTTTCATAGGTCATTTGTTTTTTAGAACGAATGACACTTTCAAATATATCATAATCCCTTATATTTCCTTTTTCATCTATCTCCATCATACAAGATATTGCAAGTCTATCTACATTAGGATTTAAGGAACAAATTCCATTAGAAAGCTTGTGAGGAAGCATAGGAATAACTCGATCAGCCAAATAAACGGAAGTCCCTCTTTCCATTGCTTCTTCATCTAATGGTGTTCCCTCTTTCACATAATAGCTTACATCAGCAATATGAACACCTAACTTATAATGACCATTTTCTAACTTTTGCAGTGAAATAGCATCATCAATATCTTTGGTATGAGATCCATCAATAGTAAATATTAGTTTCTCTCTTAAATCTACTCGATTTTTTAATTCATCCTCTGATACTGTAGATGGCAATTTTTCAGCTTCATTCATGACAGATTCTGGAAAAGTATCATGAATCTCAAATTTATTCACAATGGATAAAATATCTACACCAGGGTCATTCTTATGTCCTAGTATTTTTAAAATTTCACCTTTATAATGATTATCTTTTAATTTCTTGGTAATTTTTACAAGCACTTTATGGCCATCCATTGCACCTAGTGTAAACTGTGGATCAATTTCAATAAATAGTTTGACTTTAGGATCATCTAAAAGAATATGTCCCTTTCCCTTTTCTGTATAAAATTCTCCAACCATTTGTTTTAATTTTCTATCTACGATTCGAACGACTTTTCCTTCTAAATCATATCCCTTTTTAGAAATGATTTCTACAATCACCCAATCTCCATGGATGGCATGATTCATATGATTCATAGATACATAAACATCTTCATCACCTTCAATATCAACAAACCCAAAACCTTTTTTATTCGCTAACATCTTTCCTATTTTTAAGTGACTATTTTTAAATAACATATAATTATCATTTTTCGTATGATAAACCTTTAAACAATCCTCCATTTGATTTAATGTTTTCAATAACTCTTTAAATTGTTCTGTAGTTTGAAGATTCATCTTATCAAATAGTTCTTGTACTGAGTATGCTCTATTTTCCATTTTCAGTATGTCTAATATGACTTCTTCCATTCTACCCCTCTATTCTATATTATTATTATAAATGATTATGAAAAGAAATGCAAAACAATAAAAATTTTAATATTTTTATTTATAAATATACCAACTTATAAATAAAAATATTATCTCAAATAATAAGGTTAAGCATGACAATGTGATCATATTCATATATCCCTTATTATTTTTTCTAGTATCACAATCATTCCAATAACCATGATGCTTATGCATATATTCATTCATCTTTCGAATTTCATTATTTTTTTTTAATATCTTTAAATCATCTAAAAAATTTTTATAAATGTTTAAATTTTCATTTTTATCCATAATACCTCTACTTCTCTTTCACTACTTTAATCATTCATTTTGCTTACAAAAGAGCCATCCTTATATTCTATTTTATCCATGTCCACATCATTTATACTAGAAAACCTTTTTGTAATTTTTTCCGTTGTTGTATGAATATCTTTTACATCTCTACTCACAGCATCTATACTTCTAGATAATTTATCCCACCTATCTTTGTATCTTCTAAATTCATCTGATAATAAGGATAATTCTTTATGAATAATACTCGTATATTTATCTCTTTCGATATTTTTCATAATCACTTGTATAGTAGAAAGTGTACTAATAAGAGTTGTGGGTGATGTAATCCATACTCTTTTCTTATAAGCATAATCAATAATGTCTGTATGATAAGCAGATACCTCTGCAAAGATAGCCTCTGCTGGTAAAAATAAAATGGCCTGATCTGATGTAATTCCCTTTATAATATATTTATCCGCAATCGCATCTATATGTTTTTTCATATCCAATCTAAAGTTTTTCTGAGCATTTTTTCTTTCATCAGAAGTATTTTTTTTATCTACCATAATGCGATAATTCTCAAGTGGAAACTTAGAATCAATACCTATCAATCCTAATGGCTCTGGTGCAAATAAAGCACAGTCAACAATTGTTCCATTTGTAAATGTATACTGCATTTTATATACTTTATCATTCTTTTCTCCAAATACATTAGTAAAAATATTTTGCAAATGTACTTCGCCAAAAATCCCTCTAGTTTTTTTATCAGTAAGAACACTTTGTAAAGAAACAATATCACCTGAAAGTGTATCTATCTTCTTTTGGGCTTCATCTATTTTAGAAAGTCTCTCTAAAACTGAAGCAAATGTTTTATTAGTTTTTTCGAAATTTTCATCTAATCTTTCATTTACTCTATCTTGAATCATATTAAAACGCATTTCCATTTTTTCATTGAGATCATTAAAATCCTTATGAATAGATTGATTTAGATTGCTTTTAAATTCTCCCAATTCTCTAATAACATTTACCTCTAATTTTCCTAATCTTTCAGTCATATCTACATGATCATTTCCTTTTAATAAATTCAAAAGAGAAATGATAAATAATATAACTAAAAGTATAATGATTACATATTCCATATAGTTACTCCTTTACGATTCTATTGTCATTTTTCCTATATTCTCCTGCTGATTTTTCCTCTCTTGATTGGCACGGTAAAATTAAGGGTTATTGGAATTGTGATTTTGGATATGATATATCTACATATTTACAATGATCTGTATCCTTAACAGCACAGGAGAAGCAATTTAATACACCATCACTCGCCTCTATCATGGGTAACCCCATTTCCACAACACTTACAACCAGAAAAAGAAAAAGAGCACAAACAATTCTAGAGGAAAAATTTTTCCACGACTTTTTCAACTGTTCATCTGGTTTTCCCAAAACAACTTTACCAAAATCTAACATGCCAACTATGATTAAGATAATAGGTACACCTACTTTAATGATTTGAATTACTACTCTAATTACTGCAACAAATTGATAAGGTATAAATATATTTTCCGCACAATTTAAATAGGATTCGCTTCCAACAGATGATTGAGGAATTTCTGTAATAATACGATTTTCTTCAAGCATTGGAATATAATCAGTAATTGTTTTTGCCTCAATCATAACAGGAATCAAAAGAAACAAACAAAATAAGTACATGTATTTTCTTTTCATAGTCTCACCTTTTACATTATATCATAATCTAATATAAAAATCATTTTAATTTTCTTCTATTATTATATATCTTTGTAGAGTTACAATAGATGTGAAACATTTCTATATAAAAAAAGTGAATCAAGT
>CANPPW010000037.1 GCA_947576095.1 uncultured Mycoplasmatota bacterium
ACCATTTTTCAATGGCTTCCTAGATTTTTGATTCTTAAAAGTGTTTAAGTTCCGATTAGTCCTTTACTTATAGTCTGGGACTTATAGAGGCTTTAACCGTTGCGCCAGTAAGCAATGGTTTTTTTATACAAAAAAATTAGAAATCAACTCCATAATGGCATATTTCTAATTTCATTAGATGAATTATCGGCATAATATGCTGTTATAAACTTTGCTGTATTATTACTGTTAATTCTAATTATTACAACATAGTCTTCTGGGCCTATTATTGCAACTCTTCTATCTTTATTATATCTTTTTTTATCTCTATCCCATCCTAAATGCAATTCAGCCTTAGGATTTTTTAATACATATTCTATCCAATCTATTCTCAAGGCTCTATCAACTGAAAATACATCTTTATTTCTTTTCATTTTATTTGATGATTCATAAAATGCATGTTCAAATTGATCTTCATAGAACTTAACTTTAATTCCATCAAATGTTTGTAATCCTTTTTTGCAATATTTTTCTACATAATATTTTTTATAATCTTCTGGTGTCGGTAATATTACGAAATTAGGTACACTATTCATATCATAATCTAATTTCAAATAAATTGAATTTTGTTGCACTTTTATTTGTTGGTGCTAATTCATGACCTAATTTTGTTTCAATATAGTCAATTAATTCTAATTTTATTTTTGAATTTCCATCTTTACCAAAATTCATTTTATATGAAGTTGCCCCCATTAATATATCTTCTAATTGTAGAAAAACTGATTCATGTGATTCTATTGCATATATTTTTTCTATACTATTAGGATGATTCTTATTATTTAAACATCTTTTTAAATCATTTAATACATTTGGATCACTATAAGTCTTTATATCAGTATATATAGTATACTTCATATTTCTTGAAATCCAATTATTTAATAATTGATAATAAAACTTATAAAATCCCAACTCTGCATTATCATTATGATATTTTAAATCTATTTTATTTGAATCAATACATATTGTTCTAAAATTTATATCATAGTTTACGTATATATCTATCATTTCTTTGTATAAACTTAAATATCTTTTTGTGACTCTATTCCATTTTAATTCTGTTTTGATATTCAAACCATATTTTTGCTTTAATTCATTTATTTTGTTTTTAATTTCTATTCTATTTTCTCTATTAATCATAACTCCACCAATAAAAATATATTTATTAGTATCTGAAATAACGTTTCTATTATAGAATAGATCTTGTCTACTTTCATCACAATATAGTTCTATCATTTTCATCACCTCGGATTACAAATAACATTATACTATATTTCTACTCTTTTTTTAAGTGTTTAAAGAAAAAAAGATACTTTTTTCAAGTATCTTTAAACTCTTGTATTTATTATCATTCATAGTCATTCACTTATTTTTTGGGTTTATCCTATTCCTCCATGACCAGCATCTATTACAATTTTATAATTCATACATATTCCCTCCTAGAATAGTGTATGTAAAAAGTCCAAATTGGAAATATAGATTTCTTTGCATTGTATGATTTCTTTCACATGTGCACATTTGACACTTTTAAATGTATGATAAAATCAAACTCTACAAATTTTATTATTTTTCACAGCAATTATAAAGATGATTGGTAACAAATTTCTGAAATAATCAAATTATATATTTACAAAAAATAATAACCATTATAAAAATTATGAAACAATACCAATAAATTCATTCATTGTATAACTAGATACAATAGAGTATCTTGGTATCAACATTTTATTTATTCCTGGATAAGCCTTCTTTCTGCTTCCGATAAAAGCCATTGTGAAACCCGCTTCTTTTAATAGATCAATTGCTCTTTGATTATATTCATAAAATGGATAAGCAAAAGCAGTTGTTTGATTTAATAAATCTCTTGTTTTTTTCAAATCAGCTAAAATGGTATCTTTAGGTAAACATTTGATACCTCCCCCTTGACCATCTGGACAAACACCAGGAGTATGCATAGCATCAGAATGAGAGTGTAACTCTATATGAGAAGAAGTAAATTTATTTTTATCGTTCCACCCAGTTATTAAAAATAAAGATGCATGTAAATTATATTTTTCTAATATCTCTGGTAAAATCGTATCTGCCCCCAAAGCTCCATCATCCACCGTTATGAGCACACTTTTTTGGGGAAGTCTAATCTTTCCATCTAGAAACCATTCAAATTCTTGCATCGTTGGTGTATAGTATCCTTCATCTGCAAGATATTTCATTTGCCTTTCAAACATGCTTTTTTTAAGACAAATAATTTCACCGCAACTTGCATCATCCTCATAAAAAAAATGATAATTTAAAACAGAGATAGCCTTTGCATAAGAACCATTGTCCTCTTGTTTTTCTATACTTGTAATATCTTCTTCTTTTATAGAGTATAAATCATTATTGTACTCCACATACCTTTTGTCATCATCTACCTTTAATACAGATGATTCAAATGATTCTGGCAATTCAAAAGCTAGATGATCATCCTTATACAAAATTGTTTTTTTCATTTTTACTTTTTCAGGAAAAGCTATATATTTTTTATAATTTTGATTACTCTTTTTCATTTGATCTATTTTATCAACATCTTGATAAAATAGAAAATAGGGTTGTCCCTTTAATTGAAAATAGGGAATGTTTTGCTTTTCATCAAAAGATTCTAATTCTAGTTCTATATTTTTTCCTATTTTTCCACACTTTTCATAGTTCTTATTTTCATTACAATATAGATATGTATCTTTATTGGTAACTATTTTATCATGATAATATGTTTTTACTTTTTCTCCTGTAGAAATTGTGGGTTTTAATGGATTGTTCACTTGTTTTTCTATGAAAAGAATTGATTTTACGCCAGAAAAAGAGAAGGCCATAATTATGATTAGCATAATACATAATCCAATGAGAAATTTCTTTTTATTCATATTACCACCTACTACTAGTATGTATCTTTTTAAAAGATTTATTATATCTTATAAATTAAAAAAACATAGATTTTTATTTAAATCTACGCTTGTTTGTCTAAGGTAACTGTAACTTCTTTGAGATCTTTTCCTCTGTAATATTTTATTTTGACCTTATCACCTATTGAATATTTATATAAAGTAAATCTAAATTTAGCCAAACTATCAATTTTTGTACCATCAATTTCTACAAGAACATCTCCTCTTTGTAAAGATGCCTTACTTGCTGGTGTATCATTTTGTACGCCTACTACCACTACACCAGATGTAATTGATTTATCGATTGATAATTGGTTATAATATAGTGCATAGGTATTACTAGCCTCTACCATTTCAATACCAATAAGTGGTCTTACTATTTTCTCACCTTTTTCTAATTTTTCAACAGAACTCATGGCTAGTTCAATTGGAATTGCAAATCCCATTCCCTCAATTTCATCTTCTACAAGTTTAATAGAGTTTACACCAATAACTTCACCATTGATGTTTACAAGTGGTCCTCCACTATTACCAGGATTCATTGCGGCATCTGTCTGTAAGACTTGCATCACATATCCTCCTGTATTGGAGCTCACTTCCACCATTCGATCCTTTCCTGATAAGATACCTTTTGTTACTGTTCCCATATAAGATTTTCCAAGAGGCGACCCTACTGTAAATATAGTATCCCCAATTTCTAATTTAGTACTATCCCCTATTTCAGCTACACTTAATATGGCATCTTTACTTATAGAAAGAACGGCGATATCTGCGTATTCATCACTTCCTAGTAATGTTGCATTTACTTCTTTTCCCTCTATATTTGTAACTTTTATTTGAGATGCACCATCTATCACATGGTGATTAGACATAATATAGCCTTTATCATCCTTTTTTTTATAAACAAATCCTGTTCCTGTTCCAATTGCTTTACCATTTTTATAAGATGTAATTAAAACAACTGAATCATATACCTTATTTACAGCTGATTTTATCGTATTTTCTTCGGTAATACTCACTGCTTTTTTTATTTCGTTTCCACTATCAGTTTGGTAAATCGGAAAATAATGAAACACCATAATAGTTCCCATAATTCCTACAAAAATAGAAATGATCGATGTTATGATATATGAAAAATTTTTTTTCATTTGTCTCCTCCTTACATTGTATCTATATCTCTCCAATTTCCAGGAAATCCTATCCGGTTTAAAATGCTTTCTAATGGAACAACATCTACTTTTCCATCTAATACATCAATTTCATAACCAATTTCATTAATTAAATCTTGTGCTTGTTCTTCTGTTAACATTTGTTTCAATATAATCACAACTGCAAATAAATCATTTTTACCAAATCGATACTCATCATCAATTTTCTCAATATTTAACATTTGATGATATTTGGTATCATTAATTTTCTTTTGTGTTCGATGATCATATAGAATATCTTCATGTGCACATAAATTTCTAAAGTTTGACAAAATAGACAAATATATTGTTAAAGATTCATTACTCACTCCATAAAATTTGGAAACTTCATTTTGATCTTCTTCTTTTAATATGCTATAAAGTTCAGATACAATACCAAAAGATAGCACTTTTACTAAAATCCACATAGGGATATATCCGTAATGATCTATATAATGCATAGTTGCTGTATGCTGTCTTCCATTCACACGAACTTGTCTTTTTATCTTATTTAAAACATCATGAACTTGTCTTGATCTTAAACTATCTTGTGTGAAATTGATTGGATTTAAATAATCTTTTTCTTTACATCCATATTTTTTTGACAGATAATAACTAATAATAGATTTGATATTGTTTTCAATAATCAAAACGTATTTAAAAATGATATTTCGAAGGGCTCTATCAAACGAAAATGTTGCATACATTTCATCAAATGTTGTACCTTCTAGGAATTTTCTATCTTTACTTGACTGCATAAATAAATGTCTGTATCCACTAATAAAAAAGTAGTTTTCTCTGAATAGTAATTCTTTAGTCTTTTCATAATCGTTGATAATAAGACCTTTTTCACGCAAAATTTCAACTTGTTCATCTAATGTTTTAAATGTCTTAGACTTCATATTACCACCTATTATTTATTATAACATAAATATAAAGAAAAAATATGGTATTTTATGTGAAAAGAGTTTTAAATAAGATGCCAATATTTTAAAATTCCTTCATAAATAGAATTTACAATTTTTTGTTGGTAAGTATTCTGTCTTAACAAATAGCGATCATTGGGATTCGATAAAAATCCTGCCTCAATTAAAATTCCAAGCTGTTTAACTCTTCTATGTAAATAAATAGTTGTCAGTTCCTTATATTTTCTTTTACTATTCATATTCTTTCCTAATACCTCTTGCATTACTTTAGCTAACTTTTCATTTTCAGGGTTTACATCATCATAAAAGACTTGAATACCTTGCCAAGTAGAAGATGGATCTGCATTTAAATGTATAGATATATACATATCACATTTTGATTCATTAATAATATTTACTCTTCTAGATAAATCACTACGTTTTCGATTGTTCGTATTTTTTACGGAAAGATCATAATCATCATATCTTGTCATATACACAATAGCCCCCTGCTCTCCTAATTTCTTTTCAAGTTTTTTACTAATCTCTAAATTAATAGTTTTTTCCATAATATTTTTATACATAGCCCCAGGGTCAGGGCCTCCGTGGCTGGCACCTGTTATACCCAAAAACTATATTTCTTTTATTTTTTATAGGTTAT
>CANPPW010000038.1 GCA_947576095.1 uncultured Mycoplasmatota bacterium
CTGTCAATCTTCCCACCTGCTTTCCCTTCTGTTTTCGTATCTCCATACTACCATACAATCCGAATATTTTCAATCACATCCAGACCGTCTACACTGAAGAAATTAAACAAACCATCCTTATCACGTCCACACCGTCCATACGGTACAAACATAGAAAACACAAGGAATAGACATACTTTTTCATAAAAACCATCTTCCCTTTCCCAACCATTTCTTGTAGAATAGAGCTATCCTATAGAAGACATGGAGACAATCCCAATGGAAAAGAGAAAACGTCGAAAGCTAGACATGACACCTCCACAGCAAAGATTGTTAGGAGAAAGCTCAACCAACAGGTCACAAAAGCTCATAGCTCATACAAAATCTGTAATTGATGATATGGTAGAAAAAGGCATTCCCCTTACAGTGGAAAGGGTTTCCCTTAATGCAGGATGCTCCAAATCGTTCATATATAAGAATCAAGAAATTAGAGATTACATAAATAACTCTAAGCAAAAGCCAACTATCGGCAAGAGAACATACACAGACTTAGAAGAAGCCAACAAGCGGATAAAAGAGCTTGAGATAGAAAATATGATTTTGCGGATGAAAAATGTAGGCTTGTTCAAAATAGCTACAAACCTTTACACTAGAATGTCAAATCTTACGGAACTAAACATTAGAAATATGGAGCAGGAGATGGAAGAAGATGACGAAAAGGAATAGCGAGGGAATTGTCAATCATCAAAAGCAAAGAAGTTATGATACTTATAACAGAGTTTACAAGGCTCTATACTCTATGATTTTGCATGATGAAAAAATCAATTTCTACACAGTAGCAAAACAAGCAGAAGTAAGCAGGGCCTATCTTTATAATCATGATGCCTTCGCTATGATGATTGAAACTTTTTCAAACCTCCAAAAAGAAAACGAATCTGAGGACTCTTTGTACGAAAAATTTCAACAAGCAGAAAAGAGATATGTTGAATTACAGCAAGAATATGAGAAGGTAAAAAATAAGTATGATGCTTGGTGTAAGAGGGTTGACGAGAGCTAAATAAATTAATTTTTTCCCAATACAAACTTGCTAAATTTAAGTAATCGATAAAAACAAGCCATAAGCAAATTGCCTATGGCTATTTTATATATTATAAAATCCATTCTTCAGTATCTAAATTGATAAAGTTTGATAATTTTATGCTTGACTTAAACGCTTCACCATATTCGCCTGATCTTGTTTGATTATCTAATTTAAAGGATATATTATAAAGCTTTCCTTTCTTAGTTCGTTGAATCATGTTATTTTCAAGGAAATATGTAAGAATCTTTTTATGTCTTTCAATATCATCACAATTCAAATAGAAACAACAAACTCCACTATCAGCACTTCCATGTGGATTTAATCCAAATGAGTCTGGATTAGTGTGTTTTGCTTCAGCTACGATACCCTGCTCAACTGCATTGGAACATAATTCATTAATGTGTTCTATATCATCACTACTTTTAAAAAAATACATCCATTTTCCAACTTTATCATAATCAAAAGATGCATCCTCAGATATGTAAAACACCCATGCAATATTCTCTTTAACTATCATATATATTTTCCCCTTTCATTATTTGTAATATAGCTATTGTCATAAAAAGCTACAAAAATATTATAACATAATTTTCCCACATAAGCCAGATTTCAGTTACATGGTTGTATTACTTCTAAACTTATTAAATACGAATAGCTTCTTTTTGCTATTCGTATTTAATAAGTACACTGGGGTTTGGGGGAGTAGCCACCATCAGAGAGTCATATATGCTTTTTAAAAAATTTGTTTCTAAAACAAAAAACAAACCATAAGATAACTTCTTATAGCTTGTTTTTATTACTACTATATTAGTCAATGTCTTACAAAGTTACATAGGGAACGTGCATGTCAAAAGCAAATTTAAATACTATAATAGTTAATTTTTTTCAGAAAAAACAGTTTTGGGGTGCAGCGCATTTAAATACTATGTTAGTCAATATATACCTTTTAATAATAACAAGTAATTCAATTTTTGACAAGACATTTTGCAAAAAATAATATAATATAGCAATTCCATTCTAAACTTCTTCTTATTCAAATCTGAATGAAGTTTTGGTACTATATACTTACTTTTAAAATTTGCTTATTTTTTTATACATATATAGAGGGTATTTAATATATGTATTTTGGTTAAATAGTATGTATAAAATGAATGAATTTCGGCAGGATTGATTTTAAATTCTTTTAACGAATGAACACTTGTAAAAGGAAATGAAATCAATTCTGCCGTATTTTCTTACTATTTTAATGAACTATTCCTCACTCTGATCCTGCATAATTCTTTCCATCCAACCAGGTTTTGTTGTTATAAGATAATGTTTTTTATCTGGAATTTCTTCTGGATTCACTTTCCCATAAGCATAAATTAAAACTTGTACTATTTCAGAATCGACATCATATAAGTATTGTCGATAGTATGCATTTTCATCTTCACTTACTAAAGAACTTTGTAACTCCCATACCCAATCAAATAATAGTGATTTATTAGCTCCATTACCTGCAAAATATGATTCAAAATAATAGATTCTGTTTTTGATCTTTTTCACTTGTTTGGTCTGCTTTTCGTAAAGCTTTTCAAATATATGCTGTCTAATTGACTTATTTGCAAAAACAAAATCCAAACCACCATAAGCAGCAGTAAGTTCTTTTGTTCTAACTTCTTTAAAAGTGATATATGATTTCATCACATCATCTAACTCTTGGCTGTATTTTTCTATTTTCATTTTGCATTCCTTATCCAGATATTCTTCTTTCGATTCAGGAGTCGTAAAAAATTCTTTCATATCATCTTTTGTATGCTCCCAAAGATACTCTTTGAACTTTATTTCAGCATCATGCTTATCTTGAAGATAAAATGCATCATGTATTTCTTTTGCTTTGTCAGGGGCTTCTATATTTTTTAGCTGTTCTTGTAGATTTTTGTTTTGTTCTTCATGTCTTTCATTTCCATCTATTTCGCCAAGTAAATCACGAACTAATTCCTTGGGTTCATCTGGAAATATGTAATTTATTTTTGCAAATGCTCTTTGAAGTTCCTCAGATTCAAGATACATATTTTCAAGAGATTTTCTCCGCTCATAAAAGTAATCCCCTCTAGCAATCAAAAATGTAACAAATGCACTTGTGAAAATTCCACTTGAAATAGTTATTGCATATCCTTTCCAGATAGATAATAATTCTCTATTTGGATAGTTATCAAAAAAATAAAAATATCTATACATCCTAAACTGCAAAAATGTAAATACTGCCACCCCTAAGACTGTTAAGGCTGCTGAAATAATAACTGTTGATTTTTTACTCGTCAATCCATTTCACTCCTTTAAATCAGCAACAACCCTGCCCAAAAACACAGAGCTATACTTCATTATTTATTTTTAATACTTCCTCATAGGTATATTCGATTTCCAAATCTTTACATGGTTCAAATTCTGCTTTTGCAGATAGTCCGCTAAACCTGCTTTTATCGAATCAAAATCCCCATAAGGATTTACAATAATATTACTGATATTCTCTAAATCAAATGGAACATCAATATAAGGAATCTTAGTATCTGTATTCTCTTTCTTAAAATCACCTTGCTTATAATCATCTGACAATTCATTATTATCAATAATTTCTTGTGGAACAATCAATGCCGCCCTATATTCTTCTTCTGTTTTATACTTTTCATGCTTCATAAAAACACGCATATTGTTTATGGTACTAATTAGCACTTCCTGAACCACTTCTTCTCTGCATTTTTTGTCTGGAATTTCTGAAAAAAACGCTAAAATATCTTTTAGAAGCGCATCAATACATTGTATCTTATCATCCTCTATATACCAGACCTTGCCCATAACAATTTTTATTTTCTCATTAGATTCCATACAATCTTTTAAGTCTGTAAAATTGATAGATATGCCATCTGTTCCCTGTGCATAATAATTCCACATGGGAAGTAAATCACCATCTATTGAAAATGAGCAGGTATATACATTACAAACTAGCTTTACGCTATCAATATCTCTGTTTTTATTTATTGGTGGATAAAAAGTATAACGTTGAGAATAACTTTTTATTTCGCTAAGTACTTCCTTATCAGTTAAAATAGCATATAACTCCTTGTCCATAGAAGATTTATTTCTTTCTACAGCTATCCTTAATATTCTAACTGCTTCTTCAAATTCTATTGTATCATTCAGAAAAATGAATATCACTAAATCGTAATCGCTTACTATTTATAATGTCTTCTAATATATTTTTTCGACAATAATGAAAAATATCATGTCCCCAGTTCGCTGCTCCATCTACTGAATAATAGTCTAAAGCTGATTTATGTTTATTTGAAAATGGTGTTAATAAATAACTCCGCTTCATAAATGCCAAGTATTTCGCATATATCTCGGCACCACCCATTTTTTCTATATCCATCTTTTCCTCCAAACTGATAATTCTTATCTAAATTCCTCTTTCACATCAACATATTTACAAAGATTCAGCCCAATAGACACATAACCTGCAAAAGACTGTGGTACTCCTGCACATTCTAAAATTTGCCGCAAGGAAAGTTCACTATCAATAATTCTCCTTGCGTTCTTAATGCTTGTCAGACAAACCATGCAACTTCTCTGTCCTTCGGCTGAATTTGTATATGCATCATGTAATTCTCTAAAAATTTCTTCCATAATTTTTCCTCATTTCTGCATAATCAATATAAACTCTTATGATGATTTCTCGAATTAGAAACAATGCCATCACTATTGAGAACTTCTCTAATCTTTACAGTAAAAATATTCCCACCTGCTGTATAATAAGTGGCAGTTCCATCATCATGGACATCAATTCGATCAACGCCATATTTTCCAATTTCTATAATTCCCTTATTGCTCTTTATCTTACGAACAAACATCTTAAAGAACCCTCTTTTCCTCTGGTACATCAAAATAATTATCCAAATATCTTGTCAAAATACGCTCAATCGCAACTGTCTTTGTTTGCCCAACTTCTTCACAATATTGTTCTAATTGTTCGATTACTGTTCTTTCAATGTAGAGGTTAAGATGACGACCATCCTTTTTTGCTTTTGCCATTTATGTCTAACCTCCTTTACTTTGTATCTTTTAACATATGATAAATTTCAGATGAAAAGATTCCTAAGACTTCTTTTTTAATATCTGGATTCTTCAAAAGTAAAGAGAAAAAGTCCTTATTTTGTTCCAATCCCTCTATCAACGCATCGTCAATATCATCATAATAAGAAAACTCAAAATTTTCTTCATTA